>JAFVFA010000219.1 GCA_017475725.1 Spirochaetales bacterium | reverse complement strand
TACAGTCCTTCAGCATGTCTGCACAGCTCTCTGCGGCAACATGGCCTCCGTACATGGCTCCAAGCATGGAATTGCCTCCGAGTCTGTTGGCCCCATGGTATTGGGAGCAGCATTCACCTGCAGCGTAGAGTCCCTCCATATTGGTCCTGTGCTTCGCATCCACATCTATGCCGCCCATGAAGTAATGGATTCCCGGTGCAATCGGAATCGGCTCCGTTTTTGGGTCAAGCTTTGTGTATTCGACTATCTCCTTCCTGAGATCCGGGAGCTTGGCCCTCCAGACCTCATCTGGGAGTCCTGTCATGTCCAGATACACCGGGCCGGTGCATGATTCATCATGGGTGACGAAGTATATCTCCCTTGAGACCACATCCCTTGGCATCAGGTTCTTCAGGACCGGATATCTCTCCTCCATGAAGTACCATGGTTTGCCGTCTCTGAGGATGAAGAGCCTTCCTCCTTCGCCTCTTGCGGCCTCGCTTACAAGGCATCTCTTGTCATTGATCGCTATTGTTGTGGGGTGGAACTGGATCATCTCGAGATTGCTCAGAGCCACACCTTGCGAGAAGACCTGCGCCAGTGCGTTCCCGCTGTTGGCGGTGGTCCCTGTTGTCATTCCTGGGAAGAGGCCGTTCATCCCGCCGAACGCAAGAATGACCGGACCTGCAAGATATGTTTCGGATCCAGTGTACTCGTCCTCTATCCATACTCCAGTGCATCTGCCATCCGAGACCGAAAGCTCCGAAAGCCCATGATGAGGGAAGCGTCTGACCAGTCCGGCAGACTCATAGTACCTGACCTTGTCTATCAATGCGGTCATGACAACCTTTCCTGTGCTGCTTCTGGAGAACACCGTCCTGACCTTTGTCTGGCCCCCGAACGGCCTCTGCTGCAGCCTCCCATCCCTTGTGTTGAAGGGGACTCCGCAGATGGCAAGCTGTCTGACTATGGCAGGGGCTGTCTCTGCCAGCCCTTTGACTGCTTCACTGTCCGCCAGCAGAACCCCGGCTTCCATTGTGTCGCTCGCATGCAGGGCAGGGGTGTCGCCATCTCCCATGCTGTTCAATGCGGCATTGATTCCACCTTCGGCAAGAACGGATTGGGCCCGCTCACTGGGCAATACGGATATGAGGTTGCACCCGATTCCCTTCTCTGAAAGGCTTATGGCTGCGGAAAGGCCCGCCATCCCGGATCCGATTATGTTCACATTCCCCATAGCGTGCTCCAATTGCTGTAATAGTAGAAGAAGGCGTGGCATACGCAGAAAAGCCCGATTATGAACAGCACCACCACAATCGACAGCAGGAGTCTGGATGTGCGCACTCCAAGTGACACCGACAGCGGCCTGATGTTCGATGAGATGTGGATGACGACGCTCACTGCCAACAGAATGCTGACTACAAGGTCAAGAACCCCAAAGTCCGGAGGCAGCATCCCCTCTGAGGTGAAGGTGGGGGAGAACATCCAGAAATGCTGGAAGGCGAAGAGCATTATCGCAAAGCCGCTTATCCTTCTGATCCAGAATAGCCTGTTCTCCTTCGGGTACGATGTCCCTGACCTTCTGATTGTGATCATTGACTTTACTGTAAGCACCACAGAGATGGCCGCATGCACGCAGAGCACTGTCAGAAACGAGTGAGACACGGCCTTGGAGGCCGCTGTTCCACCTGGAATGGAACCTGTGAGTGTGAGCACGCCGATTGCAGAGTGGGAGATTAGAAGAAGCAGCATTACCATGCCTAGAAATGCATTGACCTTTCGCACTTGGAACCTCTATTTCAGGACTAGCCAATGATAAAGGCTTTTCCATTTGAAAGGCAATAATAATCGTCTTTTCAAAACCGCAATAATTTTTTGGATGAGGGTATTGCGCAAGAATTCAAAAAATGCTATACATTACTTCGCGTCGGGCGGATAGCTCAGCTGGTAGAGCAGCAGACTCTTAATCTGCGGGTCCAGGGTTCGATCCCCTGTCCGCTCAAAGACACAAATCCTTCTGGTAACTGAAATTACTGGAAGGATTTCTTTTTGCCCAAAAAGTTCTTGAGGCGAACGGGATAGACTGGAGAGAGGAGGGGCTGTCCTTCCACTCCTTCAGGCATTTCTTCAACACAAGGCTTGTGGCAAACGGGGTGAACGGTGAGCTGGTCAGGGCGACTGTCGGGCATGAATCCTCTGACATGACCAAGCACTATCTGCACCTTGTCCCATCAGATCTGAACAGGGTCATGGATGTGGCAAGGCAGATTGTGAACCTGCAAATGAATTACATTCAAACTGTTATTTGAATTTATTCTAAGGATATTTGGCAGATTTTGTCATTTTCGGGTAAAATATATTGAAATATCAAAAAAAACAATTATACTTTCATTTGTCTAGGAGGATTCATGTTAATTCAGTTCAGTGTTGAAAACTACAAGTCAATAAAAGATAGAGTTGTATTATCAATGGAAGCTTCTTCCGACAAAGAACACCAGGAAAATGTCATCTTCTTAGAGAAGAATAGAATTCTGAAAAGCATTGCGGTATTTGGGGCAAATGCATCAGGAAAGTCTAATCTTTTTTCTGCGTTGACTGCTGCAATTCTAACAGTCCGAGAGTCTTCATTAATTCAGGTTGGACAACCTTTAAGACACATTATCCCATTCAAATTCAGTGAGCACTCTGCAAATGCACCTACAAGTTTTGAATTTGTTTTCATTGCATCTGATGGACTGAAGTATGTTTACGGGTTTTCCGCTTTAGCGCAAAGAGTAACAGCAGAATATCTCTATGTCTATAAAACTGCGAAGGCATCATCTGTTTTCGAGCGAAACAATGATGATTTCACTTTCACTTCCGTATATGAGAAAGAACTTAAACCTGTTGTACCAAGAAATACATCAAACAAACTTTTCCTTTCAACGGCAACAGCTTGGAACTGCACTTCAACGAGGGAGCCTCTTCTTTGGCTTATGAATGGAATTAATACATACAACAGTAGTAACAGAGAAGAGATGATCTATGTTTCTGGACCTCTGTTGGAAAAGGACAGCACACAGTCTTTAAAGAGCTTTACTACATCTCTTCTGCATAAGGCAGACATAAACATCTCGGATTTCAAGATAACAACAGAGGAGAAAACTCACGAGCAGTTCTTACAGACTCTGCCGAATGAACTTAAACCTATTTTTTCAGCATTGCCTCCAGGGCCGCACAAAAAATTGGATGTTGAAACAATGCATGTAATCGAAGAGGATGGGAAAGCAAAGGTTTATTCACTTGGTTTGCTTGAAGAATCCATTGGGACAGTAAATCTGTTTCTGCTTAGCCCGATTATAAAAAGAGCCTTTGAAACTGGAGAAGTCGTTTGCATAGATGAATTTGATACAAGCCTACATCCGCTTCTTGTATTATATATCGTTCAGCTATTCAATAATCCTCTCTACAATAAGTCAAATGCACAGCTTATAATCTCAAGTCACACGACAGAATTGCTTGACCTGTCAATTATGAGGAGAGATCAGTTGTACTTCATTGATAAGAATAACAGAACTGGTGTTTCAGATTTGTATTCTCTTGATGAGTATTCTGAAAGAACAAGAACCGACATAAGAAAAGCTTATCTCCTCGGAAGATATGATGCCATCCCGAACATCGAATACTGAGATTGTGCCATGGCCGCAAGAGAAATCGGATATATTTCAAAGAAGAGAAACTCGGGCTCGCGAAAAACAAAGAAGATCATATTGATGATCACAGAAGGCAACAATCAGACAGAAACCAATTATTTCAAGAGATTTGAATCCCATGAGTATCGGATTGTGTTTGCGCGTGGCAATGATACCGACCCTGTTAAGATGATCAAGACACTTAAATTGCAATATGATGCCTTGGGGTTAAGCGCTGAAGATGGTGATTTGGGTATGAGTCTAATCGATACGGATTGTGAGAAATACAAGGACAGCCAAATCAGAGATGCGGATAACCTTTGTTCAAATAATGTGAAACAGTACGTCTCTAGTCCCTGTTTTGAGATTTGGCTTTTATGTCATTTTGAGTATTCTTCAAGACAGTATAACTCTTCAGATGAAGTGATAAGAAGACTAAAGAACTACATTAAAGATTATTCCAAGAACGATGAGAATACATTTGAAAAGACGAAGTCTCAAATATCAACAGCTCTAGAGAATGCAGGGAAACTGAACAATCATTGCATTTTGATGGGGAAGAAACCGCATTCTGTTGAATTCATGCCAAGCACAGAAATAGATTCTATTATCAAGCTATTGCTTAATAAAAAGTGACTATTTTAAATATAAACCGCCAGATTCCATGCCTTCCCACGGCTACTACATAGAGGGATATAACGACTGCACTCTACAGAGTCCAAAAAGCGGGAAGCTTGAGGTTGTTCTTTCAATTATCAGAAGGATTGCTCTACCGGCATCCGGCGGAAGTGTAACAGCTTCCGCTTTATTTCGCTCAAATTGCAACTTTTTGTACCAAACCGTCAGATTTGATGCCTTCTCACGGCTACCTAGCAGGGGAAAAAAGCCCTCAAGCCCAACTTTTCATGAACCGAGAGGATATGAGCGGATTGGATTCGACTGAAGAAACAGTATGCCGTTTGCATGCGATGCAATAGCGACAAAAATGGCATAAAGCGGATTGACCAAGGTTTACTTCAGGTCATAGAATCGTGGTGTACTTTGCAAGTAACAGGAGAGATTCTAGAATGGAGACCAGAAAGTATTCCAAGGGAGAGGTCATCTTCAAAGAGGACATCATCGAGGCTTTGGGCCATCGTTTCTGCTATCAGCTGAAAAGCGGGGCTGTGGACATCGTCGTCAATTATGACACCACAGAAGCCAAGAAGCTCACATCACTGAAGCCTGGCGCATATTTCGGTGAGCTCGCACTGATCGAGGGTTGCTCACACTCTGCCACTGCCGTCGCATCAGAGGACAGTGAGGTCAATCTGATCAATGACCTTGAGTTCTTCGAACTGGTGAAGAAGGATCCTCAGATGGTCGTCGAGCTTGTGAACAACATCGGAGGAAGGCTCAGAACCCTGACAAACGATTACATGGACGTCTGCAGAACCCTCAAGGAGTATGGTGCAAACGGATTGGTCGAAGGTAAGTCCGGTTCCCTCTGGAAGAGGCTCTTCAAGTTCTCCAACATCTATGCAAAGAACGGAAAGGTCGTCAGGACAATCGAGCCCGAGCTCAGCCGAGGAACACCGATGGAGTGGATCAGCGAGAACGCAAGGTATTTCGACCATAATGAGATCATCTTCAAGGAAGGCGAGGAGAGCCATTGCATGTACTACATCATAAGCGGCGATGTCGGTATCTACGCATCCTACGGGCTCAAGAACCAGAAACTCGTCACATCTCTCAGAGGTGGTAACTTCTTCGGAGAGATCGGTCTTGTAGGCAATGCTGCAAGAAGCGCAAGCGCAGTGGCACTCAAGAGCGGCGCAACGCTTGATCGCATCTCAATGGATGGACTTGCAGATCTTGCAACCAAGAATCCGGCAAAGGTGAACCTGCTTCTTGTGTACCTGAGCAATAGACTCAGATCCCTGACGAATGACTACCTCAAGGCCTGTAAGACCGCAGATGATGTCATCAGATCAGTTGAGGATGGAGAGGATCTTTCAGTCTCCGATGCTGAGATACTCAAGGCATACATGGAGATGGAGCTCATGGGGAACTACCTGTACTGATTCCTCCCATATTCGAAATTGGATGATAGAGGCCCGCGTTCAGAATCGTGGGCCTTTTTCATCTTCCAAGTTTGCAGGCTTTCTGCTATGGTTTCCCTTGGTGTCTGGGAACGCTATGGAAAGACTGGAAAGACGAAACAACCTGAATGCACTCATCACTCTTGCGGTGCCTGTAATACTCGAGGAGATTCTGACGACTCTGCTCCAGTATGTGGACACAGCCATGGTTGGACGTCTCGGGCCAGCCGCCACAGCCTCCGTCAGTCTTACAACTACAGTCAACTGGCTTATCGGCAACGTCTTCGGTGCAGTGGGAATAGCCTTCGTGGCGATAATCTCATCCGCCTACGGGGCAGGGGACAAGTGGAAGATCAGCAGGGTCTCCTCTCAGGCCATAATCTACATAATGGTCCTTGGAATGTCGGTCGGGCTTCTGGCGGTTGGGCTGAGCCCTTTCATCCCTGCGTGGATGCAGGCTGACATGGATATTCGCAGACAGGCATCCATCTATTTCGCAATCATATCCGCACCTATGGTGTTCCGGGCCTCGTCCATCATCTGCGCAAGTGCACTCAGGGCGGTCAAGGACACGAAGACCCCAATGGTTATAAACCTTGTCGCCAATGGGCTCAATGTCATACTGAACTATCTGCTGATCTATGCAGCAGGCCTTGGTGTGACAGGGGCTGCCATGGCGACCGCAGTCTCTTCCGTCTTGGCTGGTACGCTTCTGTTCATACACATGTTCCGCAAGCCGGTACTCAACTGCCATTTCAGAGGTCTGAGGTTCGACAAGCTGGTATACAGGGAGACTGTTAAGATAGGGCTTCCCGCAATGGCCACAAGCACTACAAGCTGCCTGGGGCATGTGGTCTTCGCATCGCTCGTATCGTCCATGGGTACCACTGTGTTCGCAGCCCATTCAATTGCCCTGTCCGCCGAAACGATATTCTATCTTCCGGGTTATGGTCTTAGAAGTGCAACATCAACGCTCATCGGGATCTCCGTTGGAGAGAACAACAAGGACAAGTTCCGTGTGGTTGAGAGGCAGTCGGTGATCCTGACCATCCTAATGATGACCATAACGGGGTTGCTGCTGTTCCTCTTTGCCCGCCCTATAATGGCCATATTCACTCCGGATGCGGAGGTCATAAGGCAGGGCTCCCAGGTTCTGAAGCTCATTGCAGTATCCGAGCCTCTGTTCGGTCTCATGATCGTATCGGAGGGCATCTACTACGGACTGGGACAGACCAAGGTCACATTCATAGTGGAGACCATCGGTTCCTGGGGCATAAGGATCCTCTTCACGATAATCTGCGTGAAGGCCCTTCATACATCCCTGTTCGAGGTCTGGATCTGCATGTTCGCGGACAATGCCTTCAGAGCCCTGGCCATGGCAATCCCCCTCTTTGCAGGAAGGGATGTCAGGTACTTCGAGTCAAGAAGAAGTGGAATGCTGTGATCCCTTAATCTGAAGCCTGCTGCTCTTTCGGGAACTTTATCTCATAGAAGAGCTGCTCAAGCTCAAGGCCTATGTTGATGTTGTGGACGACCGGCATGGTGCCGTCGGCTGTTGCCATTGGTTTCAGCGTCACCGGTGAGAAGTTCAGTATTCCCTTGATGTCGCAGTCAAGGATGTGTGAATATGTGTCCTTTGCCGCAGCTTCGGGGACGGTGATTATGGCAGCGGAGATCTTGTTCTGCTTTGCGAACTCATTGAGCTTTGAGATCGGATAGATGGGGATCAGAGTGTTGGAGTTCTGGAGTACTGCGGGGTTGTTGTCGAAGCCGGCTATGATGTTGATGCCGTCGTTCTCGAAGCCTGAGTAGTGCATCAGGGCCATTCCGATTCTTCCGCATCCTATGACTATGACATTCTCCGGATCGCCTTTTCCGAGAATCTTTCCCAGAATGTCCGACAGCTCGACTATGTCATAGCCGCCTCTTTTCTGTCCATATATCTTGAGTTGGGAGAAATCCTTCCTCACTATCGCCGCAGATACACCAGCCGCATCGGCAAGATTGTGTGCAAATACCTTCTCCAGTCCTATTGTCCTGAGCTTGCTGAGAGCCCTGTAGTATCTGGTTATTCTAATCAGCATTTCATTGTTCATGATACGACCTCCTATATATGTGATGATTGTAACATATTTTCTGAGCGGTTTCAAATACATCTGACTGTTTAGTGCTCATTTTACTTCCATGATTCATAATTTCATTTTTTCCCTTCTGAAAGCTTCGGAGATGTCCTATAATGGCAGATAAGGAGGCACAAAATGCTATCTGCGCAACAGGCAATGGAGAAGCTCCTGGCAGGCAACAGGGAATATCTGAGCCAGACCAAGGAGATAGGTGACATCTCAAGGGAGGTCAGACTTGCCACCACAGAGGGTGGGCAGCATCCGTTCGCCATTGTGATAACCTGCTCGGACTCAAGGGTGATACCTGAGGCCGTATTCAAATGCGGAATAGGGGAGCTCTTTGTCATAAGGGTTGCAGGCAACGTGATAGACAGGCATCAGATGGGGAGCATAGAGTATGCCTCCGAGCATCTGGGCACAAGGCTCATTCTTGTTCTTGGACATACCCACTGCGGTGCTGTTGATGCCGCAATCAACCATGATCCGGAAGGTTTCATAAAGTACATCACAGATGACATCAGAAAGGCCATCGGGAAGGAGCGCGATCCCTACAAGGCCTGCTGTCTGAACGTAGTGCATTGCGTAAAGGTCATAGAAGGCAGTCTTGAGATCCAGAAAGAGGAGCGTGAGACCGGCCTTCGGGTGGTCGGTGCTCTGTATGACATAGAGACAGGAGAGGTCAGACTGGTCTGATCAGTAGCTCACTTCGCCGCTTTGAAGATCTGATACATGTCCTCCGTCCTGAGGATCTGGAAGTTCCCAAGCGTCTTGGCTCCCTTCAGCGACGCCTTCTCGGCAAGCATCATGCAGACGTCATCTGATGCATCTATCCCCAGACCTCTTATCCTTACTGGCATGCCGAACTCCTGGAAGGTCCTCTCGAAGGAGTCTATGGTCAGGTCTGCAGCCTTGTCCGCATCTGTCTCCCGGATACCGAACACAAGCCTTCCTAGTCTTGCGAAGCGTTCAGGGCAGGTGTGCTTGACATATCTTGCCCAGGAGCTCCAGATGGCTGAAAGCCCGGCACCGTGGGCGACATCATAGACGGCTGAAAGCTCATGCTCCAGTCTGTGGCAGGCCCAGTCACCGCCGGATACGTACCCCATGTGGGTCAGGCCATTGTGAGACAGGGATCCTGCCCACATCAGATTCGCCCTTGCGTCATAGTCGCATGGATTCTCAAGGGCCCTCTTCGTGTTCTCGATGACGGTTCTGAGAAGGCTTGCGGCAATCTCATCGGTAAGCTCGAGATTCGGTCCGTTGTGGAAGAACCTCTCCAGGGTGTGCATCATGATGTCTGTGCTTCCGCTTCCGGTCTGGTACTTTGAGACGGAGTAGGTGAGCTCAGGGTTCATGAGGGCGAACACAGGGCGGCCAAGGTTCGTGTTGCATCCGAACTTGTCGTTCGGTGTTACCTCATCGCTTGTGATCACGCTTGAGTTGCTCATCTCGCTTCCGGTTGCGGAGAGGGTCAGCACAGCCCCGATCGGGACTATCTTCTCAGGGACTTTCTTCCCGCAGTAGAAATCCCAGACGTCTCCGTCGTATGGTGTGCCGTAACCTATGCACTTCGCACTGTCAAGGACGGATCCTCCGCCTACAGCCAGAATGAAGTCGATGCCCTGTGTCTTGCAGATCTCTATGCCCTTGCGAGCAAGGGAGAGCCTTGGATTCGGTTTCACCCCTCCAAGCTCTGCGAAGTCTATGCCGTTCTCCGTCAGGGAAGCTCTGACAACACCAAGAAGACCGCTCTTCTCGGCCGATCCTGAGCCATAGTGCAGAAGGACCTTCCTCACCTTGAGGTCCTTGAGAACCTTTCCTGCAAGTTTCTCCGTCTCCGGTCCGAAGTACACATGGGTTGGCGTAAAGTATTCAGTGTATGCCATCTTGGGTCTCCTTTGATCTGAATGAGATGAATGTACCGTTGTTCTTGCCAGGGGTTCTCCTGACCTCGTACCTGGTCGGGAAGGCCTCGAGCAGTGAAGAGAGCTTCGAGTATCCGTATGTCCTTGTGTCGAAGTCCGGCTTTGCCCTCTTGATGTATGATCCTGCAGCGCTGACATCAGCATAGCCGTCATTGTCCTCATAGGTGTCGAATGCCTTGAAAATGAGGTTATGTATCTCTTTTGGAACCTTGAGCTTCCTTGCAGGCTGCTTTTTCTCTGATTCCTTCCTCTGTGATTTCTGTTCCGGCTTCTCAGTCTCCGGGACATCCGGTGTGTCGTCGTTGGTAAGGTTCTCGAGGAACAGGAAGTCATCGCAGGCGTTGCGGAATGATTCCGGGGTGGTCTGCACCCCTATGCCGATTATGTTCGCCCCGGACTCGTGGAGCCTTATTGCAAGAGGGGTGAAGTCGCTGTCGCTGGATACTATCACAAAGCTGTCGAAGGCGTTGGATGAAAGCAGATCCATGGCGTCTATGACCAGGGCCATGTCAGTGGCGTTCTTTCCCGAGACATAGTCGAACTGCTGCTCTGCCTTGATCCCAAGTCTCTTGAGCTCGTTCTCCCACCTGTTCAGATTGCGCTTCTTCCAGTTGCCGTATGCTCTCTTCACAACTATGCGGCCCCTTGTCGAGACCTCCGTCATTATCGCATCCAGCTTCTGAAGCTGGGTGTTGTCCGCATCAATGAGTATTGCGATTTTGTAGGTGTCGTTCATAGCTTTAATATAGAGTAAACCACAGACTTTTGCAAAGCGTCAGAGAACCTTCTCCAGGAAGGTCGCAAGCCTCAGGCTCTGAGGATGGTCGAATATCTGCTCCGGCGTCCCTTCCTCTACTATCCTTCCGTTTGCCATGAAGACGACCCTCTTGCCGACCTCGCGGGCGAATCCCATCTCATGGGTGACTATCACCATGGTCATCCCGCTCTGCGCCAGTTCCGTCATGACGCTCAGGACCTCACCAACCATTTCGGGGTCCAGTGCGGATGTAGGTTCATCGAAGAGCATCACCTCCGGCTCCATCATCAGGGCGCGGACTATGGCGACTCTCTGCTTCTGTCCTCCGGAGAGCTGGATCGGGTAGGCCAGAGCCCTGTCCTCAAGGCCTACACGCCTGAGAAGCTGCATCGCCTTCTCCGTGGCCTCCGCAGGGTCCATCCTCTTGACCTTGACCGGGGCCAGGATCATGTTCTGGAGAATCGTCTTGTGGGGGAAGAGGTTGAAATGCTGGAAGACCATTCCCATCTTCCTTCTGTGCTCATCGATGTTCAGCTTGACCTTGTTTCCCTGCTCATCGACGTAATGCTTCTGGGTTATGTCAATGCCGTCGAAGACAACCGATCCGGATGTTGGTACCTCAAGCAGGTTCAGGCACCTGAGAAAGGTTGACTTCCCGCTTCCGGAAGGACCTATCACGACAACCACATCACCCTTGCTGATCGAGTATGAGACATTGTCCAGGGCCTTGAGCTCTCCGTTGTAGTAATGCTTGCAGAGATTCGTGACCTTTATCATCTCATCGTTTGTCGCCACGGCTCATCCTCCTTTCAAAGTATGCGATTATCTTGCTGGTCGGGAACGTCAGGCAGAAGTAGACTGCGGTTGCAATCAGCAGAGGTTCCGCAATCCTGTAGGTCGCACCCTTTGTGGAGGATACGGCGTACATGATCTCTTGGACACCGATGGTGTAGCAGATGGAGGACTCCTTTATGATGGTCACGAACTCGTTTGCTATTGCCGGCAGAATGTTCTTGATGGCCTGTGGGAGCACAATCTCGAACAAAGTCTGCTTATATGACAGTCCTAAGGACCTTGATGCCTCAGTCTGTCCAATGTCAATCGACTGGATTCCGGCTCTTATGATCTCCGACAGGTAGGCCCCTGAGTTCATTGACAGCGCCACCACTCCAGGGAAGAACCTCTCGAATCTGATGAAGCCGAAGATCTTGAACGATGGAAGGCTCACCTTGGCGAAGACCACATAGTAGATTATGAACAGCTGCACAAGCATCGGTGTTGCCCTGAAGAGCTCCACATATGCGGTGGCGAACCATGAAAGCGGCTTTATCTTCGACATCCTCATCAAGGCAAGGAAGAGGGCGAAGACAAAGCCGAAGATGACTGTCAGGGCTGATAGTGACAGTGTACATACCAGCCCTTGCTCGAACAGTTGAATATATTGCCAGGTCTTGGCGAAACCCGCTGCGGATATCATCCGATTGTCCTCAGTTGATCAGACCTTCAATGATGTTTCCGGTTGACTGCTCGTTGGCCTTTGCGACGAAGGCTGACATGCTGCCGTCTGCGATGGCTGCTGCGATTGCCCTGTTGACTCCCTCAAGGAGTGCAAGGTTCCCCTTTGCGACTCCGACGACTGAACCCTCAGCATCGTATGGGACTTCAAGGACTATGGCCAGTTCCGGGTAGTTCGCCTGATAGGCCTGGGCGACGACGGTCTCAATATATGCTCCGTCGATCTTCCCTGAGAGCAGCTCGGCTATGATGTCAGTGACCTTGGAAAGGGAGATGATGTCGAAGTTCGGAGAGAACTGCTCTGCAAGTCCGACCTGGATGGAACCTATCTGTGCTCCGATCTGGAGGGATTTGTCGTTTGTGTCCTCAAGGCTCTTGAACTTGTCGGCGTTTGCTGTTGTTGTCACGAAGGACTGCCCGCCGGTGTAGTAGACGGAGGAGAACTCCATTGCGTCTGCTCTGCTCGGGTCCGGTGAATAACCGGCCATTCCCATGTCCACGTTCTTGTTCTGGACCTCCATGATGGTTCCATCGAAATCCATCGGGATGACATCGAGCTCAAGTCCGAGATAGTCCGCGATGTACTGTGCGAGGCTCATGTCGAAGCCGGCGAGAGATGGTGTGCCGTCATCTGCGATTGCGTAGAACTCGTAAGGTGCGAAGTCAGGCGAGGTGGCAACGGTGAGCTTTCCTGCGTTGATGGTCTTGATTGCACCCTTGAGCTCATCAAGGCCCATTGAGGAGTAGTCGACGTCCGCTGCTGTGGCCTCAGGTGCACCGGAAGCGAACATGGGCAGGCAGATAGCCGCCATCAGAAGTATTATTGCCAGTTTTTTCATATCATTGCTCCTATGGTTTGTTGTGTTGTTGACACGATACTGTCATTTTTACTTGAAGATGTCCATAGTTTTTTGAAAGAAAAACGTATTTTCTTGCGAATTGTTGTATACAATAGGGAAAATATGCACTTAATATGCATTAAATGGCCCTCTATTCTGCAAATCCGGAATCCAGTGTTCTGTGTGTATGGGGTTGCCATTGATACTTCCGGTATAATTTTGGGGTGTACAGTTGCTACATATGATGACTTTATTTTCCGTATAAGGCGCATTACTCTACTGTAAGTAGAAAGGAGATTGTACCATGGATATGAAAATGGCTGAGAATATCCGAGCTTTCAGGAAGCAGAGAGGTCTGACACAGGAGAAGCTTGCAGAGGTCCTTGGTGTGACAACAGGGGCTGTCCACAAGTGGGAGGCTGGACTGTCCATACCTGAACTGCCGCTGATACTGGATATGGCGGACTTCTTCGATGTCTCCGTGGATGCGCTGATCGGCTATCAGATGAAGGACAACCATGCTGATTCTGCCCTTGGAAGAATCAGCGAATACACAAAAACACGCGACCCCGAGGCCTTGGCAGAGGCTGAAAAGGCCCTTCTGAAATATCCGAACTCCTTCGAGGTCGTGCACGGATGTGCCCAGACATATTTTCTCTTCGGGGCAGGAGGCCACAATGAGGCCCAGCTCAGGAGGGGCCTTGAGCTTATGAACCGGTGCAGGTCGCTTGTTTCCCAGAACCAGAACCCTGAGATGAATGAGTACACTCTATATGGAGAGATGGCTGGAGCCTATCTTCTCCTTGGAGAGGAGGAGAAGGGGATCGAGCTTCTGAAGAGGCATAACCTAGGCGGGATGTTCAGTGACGCGATAGGTGTGTATCTGGCTATCCATCTGAAGCGCCATGATGAGGCACGGCCATACCTGTCAGAAGCCTTGCTGGGAAGCGTGGCAACCTTGATGAACACGGTATACGGTTACGCCATCGTATATTTCCACCAGAATGACTACGCCCAGGCCGAGGATATACTGAACTGGAGCCTGAACATCCTGCATGGGCTCAAAGCCGGTGAGGAGGCCGATTTCCTGGACAAGATGTCCAGTCTGATGCTGACGCTTCTTGCATACGCCCAATATCAGACCGGCGACATTGCGAGTGCGACCGAAACGATGGAGAAGGTTTCAAGGATAGTGTCCACATTTGATGCAAATCCCGACTATGCAGTCTCTTTCCGCTTCAAGGCAACACCTGATGAGGTCCGTCTCTATGACATCCTTGGAAACACTGCGACAGAGAGCGTGGAGAGCATATTGAGAAGCATAGAGGCCGATGGTCTTCTTGAGATATGGAACGGTATGAGGAGGAACGATGCGTAATGTATTCTCTGTAAGGAACTTCAGGCTTGTATTCTTCGGAGCCCTGGTGTCGGAGCTCGGAACGGTTCTGTACAGCTTCGCCGTCAGCTTCTACATATTGGAGATAACCGCCAACAATGCCTTTCTTCAGGGGCTCTATCTTGCATTGTGCGGGATAGTCCTCCTTCTGTTCACTCCAATAGGCGGGGTGCTGGGCGACAGGTGCAACAAGGGCGCCATCATGTCCATCTGCGACTATCTCAAAGGAGCGATAATAATCCTGGCTACGGTTGGGATGAGCCTTTTCAGGGATAACGAGGCCCATCTTGTGATTCTGTTCGCAGCGGGGATCCTGGGCGATGCTGTCAGCGGTGTCTTCTCCCCGGCGGCAGGGGCATTGCTTCCGGATATAGTTGAGGAGGACCGTCTCCAGCAGGCCAATGCCTACTATTCGGTGAAGAACTCATTGCAGAGCATTTTCGGGGTGGTGTTGGCTGGTGTCCTCTATGCATCGCTTTCCATAACCATGCTCTTCCTGATTGTGGGAATCTGCTATGTCCTCTCAGGCATCTCAGAGATGTTCATACGCTACAATTACGTTAAACCGACAGACCGACTCAGTCTGAAGATCATGGTCTCGGACATGGGAGATGGCTTGAGATATCTGATCTCGAAGAGGGCAATGATGGTTCTGTTGGGGGCTATCCTCTTCATTAATTTCTTCTTCAACCCCATTTCGGGCAATTTCATGCCGTACTTCATCAAGACGGATCTTGCCAATGCATCCTCCTATCTGTTCGACGATCTTCTGACGCCTGAGCTGTGGTCATCGGTTATGAGCATGCTCTTCGGCGTCAGTTCCCTTGTGACCTCGATGGTGATCAGCGCCAGACCGCAGGCGGAGAAGTGCGGAAGAAGAACCGCAGTCAGAATCGGGTTGATGGCAGTTGTCGTCATAGCCTTTTCACTGATCTACTGGTTGCTTGTGGCCAAGGGCAGTTCGATCGACCTGTTCCTAGTTCTTCTCTCATTGG
>JAFVFA010000218.1 GCA_017475725.1 Spirochaetales bacterium | reverse complement strand
CGGGATCAGGTCACATATAGCCAAGGGCGAGACCGTCATATCCGACAGATACTTCTTCTCATCGCTTGCCTACCAGAGCATCGGGTTCGACTACGGAATCATCGAGCAGCTGAACAGCCGTTTCCCCTACCCCGAATATGTACTCTATGTTGACACGCCGGTGCAGGACTGCATTGACCGCATCGACTCCAGGGGCGATGACAAGGAGATCTACGAGAAGCTCGACTACCAGATCAAGGTCCACGAGAACTACGAGCGCATCTTCTCCAGACTCCCCGAAGGCTGCCGTCTGATCCGTGTTGACGGAACACTCTCCAGAGAGGAGATATTCAGCTATCTGGTCCGTGAGCTCGGGATCTGATTTGTTGCCGTTTGTTGCAGAAAATCAAACTTTTTATTGCGCCCTGTTTTTACCGCATGGTAGAATCGTGATATTGAAAACTATTGCTTTTGATGAAAATGGGAAGGATGAAAAGTGCAGAACAATTGCGCAATCGAACTGAAGAACATCAGGAAGACGTTCGGGTCGGTTGTCGCCAATGACGACATCAACCTGGAGATCAACAAAGGTGAGATCCTTTGCCTCCTTGGTGAGAACGGAAGCGGCAAGACAACACTGATGAACATGCTCTCAGGCATTTACCAGCCCGACAGCGGTGAGATCTTCAAGGAAGGGAAGCAGGTGTCCATCAGATCCCCGAAGGATGCATACGCACTCGGAATAGGGATGATCCACCAGCATTACCACCTTGTCGACGTCTTTACGGCAGCCCAGAACATCATCCTGGGCCTCGACAACGAGAAGATGGACCTCGGTGCCGTCAATGACAAGGTCAAGGGGATCTGCGACAAGTACGGATTCAACATCGACCCCAAGAAGAAGATCTACGACATGTCGGTCTCTCAGAAGCAGACCATAGAGATAGTCAAGGTGCTGTACCGTGGAGCTGACATCCTGATCCTTGATGAACCTACGGCCGTCCTCACCCCACAGGAGACGGAGAAGCTCTTCACCGTCCTCCGTAACATGAAGAAGGACAACAAGGCCATAATCCTGATAACACACAAGCTTGCGGAGGTTCTGGCGGTCTCAGACAAGGTTGCCATCCTCAGAAAGGGCCGATACATAGGAACCATCAGGACAAGCGAGGCCACTGCCCAGTCCCTGACTGACATGATGGTCGGGCATGCAGTCACCTTGAACATAGACAGACCCATCTACGAGCACTGCAAGGACAAGCTCGAGGTCTCCGGGCTGACTGTCATGGACAACGAGGGAATCAGGAAACTCGACGATGTGACCTTCACCGCCCGTACGGGCGAGATACTCGGGGTTGCCGGCATAGCGGGCTCCGGACAGAGGGAGCTCCTTGAGGCGATCACAGGCCTCTACCCCATCTCCTCCGGTTCCATAAAGTTCATAGAGGAGGACGGAAGCAAGACAGAGCTGGTAGGCAAGACCCCTATGCAGATACGCCAGGCCGGAGTCGGAATGGGCTTTGTCCCCGAGGACCGTCTGGGAATGGGTCTTGTGGGAAGCATGGGCATGACAAACAACATGATGCTCCGCTCCTGGAGAAGCGGCAACAGCATATTCTTCAACAGGAAGAACCCGGAGAACCTGGCGAACAAGGTCTGGAAGGACCTGGAGGTCGTCACCCCATCCACAGAGTTCCCTGTAAGGCGAATGTCCGGTGGAAACATCCAGAAGGTGCTTGTAGGGCGTGAGATAGCTTCCCATCCGCCGGTGCTTCTCACAGCCTATGCCGTCAGAGGTCTGGACATCAACACAT
>JAFVFA010000217.1 GCA_017475725.1 Spirochaetales bacterium | reverse complement strand
GTCCTACATCCGCCACAACCGTGTTGTGCTTCGTCTCAATCATGGTGTTCACATTCGGCGAGATATTCAACACCCTCTCCTCCTCGCCGTTTCTGACAAGGAGGATTCCAGCCTCACATAGAGGACGGATCATTGCGGTCTGAGCAGCTCCGCAATACAGCTTGTCGTAGGTTATCTGTATGACCAGGCAGGCTCCGCAGCCGCATGGACTGCCATAATCGGAATCGGCGTGACGGAGATAATGATAGTGGCCGTCATGGCGAACCTTGACAGGAAAGCCTATCCAGATCTGCAGAAGACAGCTGCCTGAGGTCAGTCGACCATCCCCTTGAAGCGGAAGCAGAGCATGGTTGTGTCATCAAACTGCTCTGCATCTCCGATGAACTCCTGGATGCCATCTGAAACATCATCAAGTATCGTTCTCGGATCCGATTCCGGATGACGGTTCAGCGCGTCCAACATCCTGTCATTCCCGAACAGTCTGTTCTCCTTGTCAGTCGCCTCCGGAACTCCGTCCGTATAGACGAAGAGGGTATCCCCATCCTCCAGCTTGAACCGATGCTCCCTGAAACTCATGCCTTCCATCACGGCTACGGCCGGGGAATGCTTGTACTCCACAAGATGGAACTCCCCGTCCTTGTGCCTGAGGGCAGGATGCTCGTGGCCCGCATTGGCGGCCATACCCTCACCTGTGCGAAGATCGATTATGGCAAGCCAGACGGTCACGAACAGACCAGCCTCGTTACCCTCACACAGCTGGGCGTTCACATCGTTGAGTATCTCTGCGGGGGTTCCGCCCTGAATGGTCCTGTCCTTGATCAGGGTCTTGGCAATGACCATGAACAGCGCCGCCGGGACACCCTTGCCAGACACATCCGCCATGACCAGGGCGATGTGATCCTTGTCCACAAGGAAGAAGTCATAGAAGTCTCCTCCGACCTCCTTTGCAGGAATCATGCTGGCAAACAGATCGAACTTCTCGTTGTTGGGATATGGAGGGAAGATCCGTGGAAGCATGTCGGCCTGGATCTTGGCTGCAACATTGAGCTCCGCACCGATTCTCTCCTTCTCTGCGGTGATTCTGGTGATTTCGCTTATGTAGTTCTTTGTCCTTGCGGAAAGCTCAGCGAATGAATTCGCAAGAACCTCAACCTCATCCCTTGTCTTGTAAATCTTGTCCATCTCGAAATCAAGGTCGCCGTTATGCATCTCCGATATCCTCTTTGTCATCTTCGAAAGAGGTTTGACGATACGGGCGGCAAGAACGAGGGCTGCTGCGGAACCGAGGACGAAGAAGACGCCAATGAGCACCATCAGGGTCGTTCTGGACTTCCCCAGCCCATGCTGGAACTCTGCGGAGGCCTCTTCCGATATCTGGTTGAACTGCCCTATCATCATGGTGGCAGGGGCCTGCGTCAGCCCCTTGTCCACAACGGATATGAGCACCCACCCGACCTCTCTGATTGTGGAAGCGACCATGTAGTAGTCCTTACCATCGATGCTGACGATTCTGATATCGCCATTGCCCTCGAGAGCGTCACTGACGAAAGAGGCCAGATGGGCATCATCGGACTGTCTCAGATCCCTATTCTCCGTCGACACATTGAGGATGTCCTGTGTCTTGGGGGCGAAGACAACATGGCCGTCAGAGTTGATTATGCAGGAGAAGGCACCTTCCTGCGCAGAGGTCTCGATGTAGTCAGCCATTGAATTGACGAAGAGATCCGCACCTACCACAGCCACCAGCTTGCCGTTGCTGTACACCGGCATAGAGCAGACCATTCCGATATTGCCTGAGAAATGATCCGTCTCGATGTCAGAGAAGTAGACCCCTCCGTTCTCGACAGCCCCTTTGTACCAGAACCTTTGGGTCACCGGGAATGGTATCGGGTTCCCCTCTGAATCAAGTTTGAGCCCGGATGATTCGTCCGTTATTATGAAAACCCCATCTGCCGTTCCCAGAAACATGGAGTTCACACCCCCTGTCTCATAGAGGGAGACCATGAGGCTGGCCACATTGCCGTAAAGACCGACCTGATCCATTATCCTGCTGTCTTCAGGGTCCACATTGGAATCATAGAGGATCTGCACACTCAGAACCCCGTCGTTTGACGCGCTAGGAGGATAGATCAGCATATCGGAATAGGCCAGAGGATTCTCCGCCACATGCAGAAGGAATTCCCCCAGAAGTGAGACCTTAGTGCGGAGAGTCGAGAACATCTCCCCTGCAATGTAGGCCTCCAGACCGGTCGTCCTCTGCAGGTTCTCCTCTATGACAAGGTTCATCAGATCGGTGGATGTCTCAAGCACGGCCTCATTCTGCTTCTCGTTCGCATCTGAGACAAGAGTGCCCAGAGCATCAGTCTGGAAAGCGATGACCGAAATGAATGCGATGCTTACGAACAGAATGGTGAACAGGAAGACGTTGAATATCTTCTGCTGTATTCCACCTATGACAAACCCGAGGAATTTTCTCATATTACAATGAACCCGCCTTATACAAGATGAGGAAAGGATATCATATTAGCGCGATTCTGTGCAAAGCACTTCAAAAACTTCAATCAGACTTTGAAGTAACAAAGACAAGAACGCCCCGCTCATCGCGGGGCATTTGCGTCAAAGGGCCTTTGCGAATTCCCTTATCTCTGTAAGCTTAGCATCAGATCCGTTCTCTTCCCCTGCTGCCGTGACTATTCCGGCATCCTCAACTCCGGAGTATGCAAGAATTGCCTTGTATGTGGCGATGGCACCTTCATAGGAGATCGGGGATCCGGAGCTCAAAAGAAGAGCAGCCTTCGAAGCCTTTGGCTTTCCGATGGCATACACTCTCTGGATTGCCGCCGAAATCTGAGCAGTCATGCCAAAGTAGTATATCGGAGTGGCGAAGACCACCATGTCTGCATCCTTGTATGCAGGCATGACCTTCTCCATGTCATCCTTCTGGATGCACGTACCCTCACCCTTCCCATGGCAGTACTCGCATGCCAGACATCCGTTTATCTTCATTCTTCCAACATGCAGAACACATGTCTCATGCCCTGCAGCCCTTGCACCTTCCTCAAATGCCTTGACCATTGCAGCGGTGTTCCCGGTCTTCGGGCTACCGTTAAGAATTGCGATCTTCATTTTAATTCTCCATTATACGTTTTCTATCTCACGAAGTATTATTAGTTTTCCAAATACAACCGTCAATTCCAGTCAGGAACGGTTCTTTATGGCGATCTTGTCCGCCTTCATCCTCTCATCGGCGATATTGATGGCTTCCTCAACACTCATTCCGCCATCGCACATGGCATAGCCGAAAGAACAGACATATGAGGTCTTCACAAGGTTTCTGCGCATTTCAGCGATTGAGGCCCTGATCTGGGACTCATCCACTTTGCGGCAGATGACAAGGAACTGGTCCCCACCCACACGGTAGACTATGCAGGTCTTCGGACTGTGATGCCTCAGGACTCTGGAGACGACAACAAGGGCCATGTCACCTGCTTCATATCCAAGCCTGGCGTTTATCTCCCGCATGTCGTTCATGTCCACTGAGATAACACCTGTGATGACCCGTCCATCCGGTTTGATGTCCAGATACAGGCTCTGCCGGTTGGGCAAGCTGGTCAGAGGATCCATCTTGGCCATGTGGATATAGACAAGCACATAGTAGAGAAGCACCGCCGATGTGAATATCGCACTGTAGTCCATGTTCACACCCAGAACAAGATACAGAACCATACCCGCCATCGCTCCAATCACTATATACCTGGTCACAGCACGGTTTGTCCTTGAATAGCCGCGGAAGAACCTGATGTTCTGGATCAGGAATATCAGGACATAGAATGCGAAAAGGAAATATGGCAAATAGCTTAGTGGTCCACCCTGGTAATGGTTGTCCTCAGTGAACCACGAAACAAGATGGGTCCATTGAGATGAGAAGAACAACACAACGCAGACTGCCCATGGAATTGCGAACATAAGGCTCTTGCGGTTGAATTCATCGGTCTCCGTCAGAAGAATCAGAAGCATCAGAATCACCGGATAGAGGGAATAGAGCAAGGCGGTCAGAAGGGGTCTTGCAGGACTGAGCTTTGCGAACGTCTGGGTGAAGGTCTCAAGCTTGAAGACCACGGACTCGACAACAATCAGGGCGATGATCCAGACGGATAGGCGCTTCATCCTTGCAGAAAGCGAAATGCTGATCCTGAGAATGATCACCAACCCGACCAGCTCATAGAGCATCACATAGTTGTCCCTTATATATTCAACAAAACCCACAAGCTGTATTATTGCATCATTTCCATTCGGTTTTCCACAGTTTTCTTCAGATTCTGTCCACCAGAACACCACCTGTCTTGAGGATGCTGTCCGACGGTATTGTTCCCCTGACACTCATGCAGGGATAGATGAAGGTGTTTCTCCCAACGATTGTGCCTGGGTTCAGGACCGTGTTGCAGCCTATCTCCACATGGTCCCCTACAAGTGCACCGAGCTTCCAACTTCCCGTCTCAATGCCCTGATTCTCATGGATTACTATGTTTGAACGGTCAACTTTCACGTTGGAGACCACCGATCCTGCGCCAAAATGGGCGCAAGCACCGATTATGCTGTCACCTATGTAATTGAAGTGGGCGACCTCGGCTCCATCAAACAGAATCGAGTTCTTGATCTCCACATTACTGCCTATTGAGCAATCAGCCCCTACAATCACGCCGTTTCTGACGACTGCACAATGGTAGACATGTGTCCTAGGCCCTATTATCACCGGACCTGTGAGAATTGCAGAGCTGAACAGACTTGCCGTCTTGTGGACCCACACGGAATCCGAGACATGTCTGTACTCCTCCGGATCCAGAGTTTTCCCAATCCGCCTTACAAGGTCACAGATCCCGGGGATCGCCTCCCATGGGTATCCGAAGCCTCTCAGATAATCAGCTGTGATGGTGTGCGAAAGATCGAAAAGAGCCTCAGTCCTCATAATCCCTCCATGGAAATCACTCTCAGTATTTGTTCAACTCAACCGTAACGGCCTTCTCAAGGTCGCCGTTGTCAGAGCTGGCCACCCATGCCATCATGCCGCCGTAGCCGTTTTTGCACGCCCAATCCGTCTTTGTTGCAACAGTCAGAGGATCATCGAAGACGTACATGACCTTTCGCCTGACGGCAAGGGCCACACCGTTGTCATCGTCATATTCGACCTTGGCATCCCCCAGCTCGGAGACCAGCTTGATGTATCCCTCGTCTCCCATGTAGCGGATTGCGGTCTCATTTCTCTTGTAGATCCTGTTCTCCTCGACTGCCCACTTCAGACCATATAGGGGAAGCCCTACCAGAAGTTTTGACTTGTCTGTGACAACGGAAGCATAGCCCTCCATCACACCTTTGAGCTGGGAGAAGTTCCCGTTGTACCCTATGTAGCTGCGCTGCCTTGCGGTGTAGTCGAAGTCATAGGTCATGACGCTTATGTAGTCCAGGACCTCGTTCATCATGCTAATGCAGCTTTCCTCGTTGTAGAAACGCCCCGAGCTCTGTCCTGCCATGGAGATTGTGTATGAAGGTCCCAGAAGGGCTCGGAGCTGCAGGGCAAAGTCAAGATAAGCGGCATTGCACTCCGTGTAGTCGGAATAGTACTCCCAATCCAGGTCAACCCCGTCTATTGCACGGTTTCTGACAAGGTCTGCAGTGGTCTCCGCAAGACGTTTGCGCTTGTCGGGGTCCATGATGACCTGTCCTAAGGCCTCGCTGTCACTGGCTCCGCCAAGGCCTGCAATCACCTTGGTGTAGGGATGCTCGGCCTTGAACTTCTCCACAGTCTCCTTCAGATGGGGGAAGCTGCTCTCACGCACGCTGCCGTCCGCAAGCGTTGTGATGAACGAGATGACAACTGCCGTGTACTGGTCCGGATACATCACATCCTGAAGCGTGTACGCATAGATGACGTTGCGCTTGGAGCTTGCAAGGACCGTCTCGGACGCCTCCGTCTTCGGGCGTTGCCTGATCTCCTCCCCGGAGTCACCTGCGGCCTTGTAGGCTCCAGGCTTCTCACAGGAGCATGCGCAAATGAGCATCAGAACAATCAGCAGCAGAAAGGACAGCTTTCTCATGTACAGCCTCATTCGGCAACACGACATGCACCGGATGCCGTTGCATTGGCGGAGCTGAACTTGATGTGTCCGATGGTGGATGCGAACTGGATCGTCAGATCGTCCATGCCGATCTTTGACCCTGCAGTGAAGGCACCTGCCGACTTGAGGGTTATGACCAGCTTGTTGCCCTTGGATCCGGCCGGGACGGATACCTGATACCAGCCGGGGTCGAAGCCTGATTCAGTCACAAATGCCTGCTTGTAGGCCTTCATCAACGGTGTGGTGGCGTAGTAGCCGTTCATCACAAGGCTCTTGCCGTCAGTGCTGGAGAACACAGTTGCAGGCAGCGCTTCGGTGACTGTTGCGCCATCCTTGGACTCCACCTTTACAGTGATGCTGTCGCTTGTGCTGACAGGCTTGATCTTGAACTGGATGTAGTTTCCGCTCTGGATCCATGCTCCTGTCATCTCCAGGGTATAGGTTATCTCATTCGCCGCAGCAGATGTGGTTATCTCGAACTTCGGGCTTGTCTTGCTGCTGCTGTCCGTCGTCACATCTCCACCGAACTCGGGATCCCCGAGAAGAGCTCCCACGACCTGACCTATCACAGCGTTCTCGTATGGTGTGGCCTCTGCCCATCTGGCTCCTGCAGCACGCTCAGCCTCTGTGCGCTCAAGCGAGTTCAGGGCCTCCGTCCCCTTTCCAATCGCGAAGACAGGCACGTTCTGGGTCGAATGGTTGCCGCTTGGTGCACGAATCTGGGAGAAGTCGGTCTCCCAGCCATCTCTCAGCTGTGTGGCTCCGGTCTCATGGTCTGCGGTGACGATCAGCGCAGTGTCCGGGTGCTCAAGAACGTACTTCAGGGCTATTGCGACAGCCTCATCGGTGCTCTGGACCTCTTTTACTATTCCATATGTATTCTCTGAGCCATCATTCGGGGTGTTGCCGTGTCCGAAATGGTCCGTGTATGTGTTCTCTATCATGAC
>JAFVFA010000216.1 GCA_017475725.1 Spirochaetales bacterium | reverse complement strand
CGATTGCAAGGTCGACATCACCGTCAGAGCTGATGGCCGCACAGGTCTCACCGACCTTTCCGTCGTAGCCTCTGAGAACGACGGTCACAGAACCATAGCCACGACTTGAAAGGAAGTCTGCAAGCCTAGACTGGAAGGCATCGATGTTGTCCTGGTTGATGCCGGATGTAGCCTCCTTGGCGTACCAGGCAATTACAAGACTGCCCTGAGAATCGGAGGCAGCTGGAGAGGCCTCAACAACAGGCTCCTCGGCCTTCGTCTCAACAGGTGCTGGCTTAGCTGCAGGAGCTGCGGCAGCAGTGGCACCCTCGCCGAACTCGTTCTGGATCCATGTATAGACAAGTCTGCTCAGCTCAGTGTCAGAGAGCCTTGCGCTGTATCTTGCCTTTGCTCCGATTGTGATTCCGCCGACGTTCTCAAGAAAGTCCTTGCCTTCAACCCAACCACCGGTTCCGGTGAGGTTGCTTGAACTGGACCAGCCCACTGTGATGTCAACATCAGCATCCTTTGAAATGGCTGCACAGGTATCACCGACATTGCCGTTGTAGTCCCTGATGACTATGTCCATTTTGTCAGGAGAATAGCCCATAGAGGCAAGATAGCTGAATAATCTATCCTTAAATGCATCCATATGGCCCTGATTCAGGCCGGATGTGCTTTCTTTGCTGTACCATGCAACAACAAGGTCACGCCTTGGAATCGCACCGAAGACAGCTCTCAGGATGACACTTGAGGCATTGCCCTTAACTGCATCCTTCACATCGATGTAACGGACAAGACCAACATTGGGAATTAGAGGCACATTGTCAACTTCCGCCTCCTCCCAACTCTCCTGCAAGGTCCAGCCCTTGAAGACCCTTCCGTCCTGTGCGGCAGGTTCCTTGACCACAGCATTGTTGAAGCTGTTTACGGTAACGACATCAAAGACCTCACCGTTCACCTGAAGCACAACCTGGATGTCCTTGGCCTGAGCCTTGGCACAACAACCAGTGACTGCCATGAAGAGGACAATCAACACGACGACAGCAACAAAACCCTTTTTCATACATTCCTCCAAACTCTATCTGAAATCACTTGTTAACGACATCATAGGCGGCGCTTGCAAGCACATCCTGGCTCTTGAATCCATCCAGCTCCAAGCCCTTTGGATCGATACCCAGAATCTCTGCTGCATGGACGCAGGCTGCAAGGAAGGAACCCTCAGGAGAAGGATGTCTTCCATCTGGATTGTACAGTTCGATCTCTGGATGCTCCGTGTAAACCTTCAGGAAGGCCTTGCCTACAGGACAGACCGTAAGGTCAAGCTCGTTTGCCACAGTGGTGTAGGACTCGTAGAGCTTCGCCTCCATCTGCGGGACATCCAGACCGACAATTGTTGCTCCTGCAGGGAAACCCCATGTCTCGTAGAGATAGATCCTGCAGTTCTTCTGTGTCTTACTGATAAGGGATACCAGGGATTGCACGCCATCACTGAACTTGTCGACGTTGGTGATAGGCCTTGTGCTCTGCTCCTGGAGCACTATGACATCAAAGTCATCTGTGCCGTTCAGGGTCTCGTGCACAATGGCACCCACCTTGTCATTCGGGTCAGCCAGCTTCTCAAGGGTATAGGCTCCGGCAGAGACTCTCTGAGCACTTACGTTCAAGCCGGCCTTCGAGGCCAGATCATTGAATATCTTCTCCATGTCGTTGTAATAGGTGAAGCTATTGCCGATGAACAATACCTTGGTCAAATCCCACATGATCACCTCCCCACCGCTGAGATGCCAGTAGAGGCCTCCGTCGGAAGGCTTCTCCTCAGCGTAGATGTATACATTCTGCCCCTCTGGAGCGGATATTGCACTGTAAGAACACACTGCCGTCTTGGAGCTGAAGCTGCTCTTTCCTATGCGCCTAACTGACTTCGGCAGAACAACAGACTCGAGGTAGACGCATCGAGAGAACAGATTGTCTCCGATGGCTGTCACCCCCTCAGGAAACTCGATGCCCTTGATCCTCCCCGAGACGCTGTACCAAGGGGCATCCTTCTCCGATGCGAAGCCGGAAATCTCCCCTGAGCCCTCAAAGCGCAGGATGTAGCCGTAGTTTCCATCGTCCATCAAAGTCGCCTTGAAAGAGGATGGATTTCCAGCCAACTCGAAAACATTTGAGTCAGACTTTCTTGAACATGAGACCATAACCAATACAGCGCAGCATGACAGAAGCAACAGGACAATAAGAGAACGGCGTTTCATCGATACCTCAGAGGGAATGTTACCACATCCGAATACAATGGATAAAGAGAAAAGGTCACTTGACTGCATATTCATTCACGTAAATACTTGAATCCGAGGTGCAGACATGAAACTTGCAGTATTGGCAACAGGGCATATCGCAGAGAAGGTCACTCAGACTCTGGTACAGATGAAGGAGCTTGAATGCTACGCAGTGGCATCCAGAGAGCTGTCGAAGGCACAGGAGTTCAAAAGGAGATTCGGCTTTGAGAAGGCCTATGGCTCCTATCAGGAGATGGTCTCTGACCCAGAGGTTGAACTGGTGTACATAACCAGCCCCCACTCCCACCACTTCGAGCACATGAAGCTCTGCATAGAGCATGGGAAGAACGTCATCTGCGAGAAGGCCTTCACCGTCAACGCAGACCAGGCAAGAGAGATCAACAGGCTTGCAGAAGAGCACAGGGTCTTTGTCACAGAGGCCATCTGGACAAGGTACATGCCATCCAGGAACATCATCAACAAAGTCCTAAGCGATGGTACGATCGGTGATATCAAAGCCCTGACAGCAAACCTTTGCTACAATGTATACCATCGAAACAGAGTAAGCAATCCAGAACTGGCAGGAGGCGCACTGCTTGATGTAGGCGTCTACTGCATCAACTTCGCCCTGATGCATCTGGGTTCTGACATCATGGATATACATTCAAGCTGGCAGCAGATCGACACAGGCGTTGACGGCATGAACACCATGACGATCCGCTACAGGGATGGAAGGCTTGCCAACCTGACATCCGCCATCACGGCCAAGTCTGACAGGCAAGGAATCTTCTATGGGACAAAGGGTTACGTGGTAATCACCAACATAAACAACCCCAGCTGCATCAGGGTCTTCGACTATGATGACAACCTGATCAGAAGCGTTGAGGTTCCACCTCAGATCTCAGGTTATGAATACGAGTTTATCGAGTGCGTCAAGGCCATTGAGGAAGGCAGGACCGAAAGCTGGTCCATGCCGCTTTCCGACAGCATAGAGGTCATGGGAATCATGGACGGAATCCGGGCCCAGTGGGGGCTCAGGTATCCGATGGAGTGATCAGACAAGGAACTTTGCCCTGAGTCTTGCCCTCTTCTCCTCAGTGACACCAAGGCCGTCAAGTGCGAATGTGTCGAAGTCGCCGTACAGCTCGCGGATCTTGCAGTCAAGGGAGTTCAGATACTCAGACCTGGCGCTGTACAGATGTGTAAGGGATTCACGTACCAGATCGGACCTGATGCCCATCTTCCTCCCGAACTCGGAGACGATCCTCTCGCGCTCGTCCTTCAGATACTCGTTCGTCAGAAGGTAGTCCTCCATCACGGAGTCCTCATCAACACCAAGCAGCCTCTCGACTATGACTGAACCGAAGCCTGCCCTGTCCTTCCCGGCCGAGCAATGCCAAAGGACTGCCCTGTCGCGGTCCTCAAGCAGAATGTCAATGAACCTTGAATACTGCCTTCTGGAGAACTCATTGCTTGCGAACTGGTCATAGAGCGCCATCATGTATTCAAGAGACCGCTTCGGAGCCATGGCCAGGACCCTTGTCATCTCCTCGGAGCTGTTCTTCTCCCTGGTCACCCCAGGTGCCAGCTGGTCCACTATAGGCAGATGCAGGTTGACGATGCCATCGACTTCAGGGTCAGGGTCCTGCTCCCTCTCCTGCCCATTCCTGAAATCCAGAACAAGCCCTACCATCTCTCTGAGCCTGCTTCTGTCTTCAGCGTCCGCATAGCAGAGCTGGGCGCTTCTGATGAGCATTCCATCCCTTATTGTCCTGCCATCCCTGGTCCTCATGCCGCCAAGGTCCCTTGTGTTCACAAGGCGATTGAAAGCGATCCTTCTACTTGTCATGACAGAAGTGTCCCAATTACGGAGCCCATTTGTCAATGGAAAGATTCCACAATTTGACAATGGAGCGTGCAACATGCGAAAATGCAGCGGATGCAGCGGCATCAGCCGGTTGCCTCACACCCAAGGAGAATTGATATGGAACTTAAGACAGGACAGGAAATCCACGGATTCGAAGTCAAGCGTGTCCGCAGAAGCGATGAGCTCAAGGGCACGATGTACGAGCTCGAGCACACAAGGACAGGAGCCCAGCTGGCATGGCTGGACAACAGCGAGAGGAACAAGCTCTTCTGCATATCCTTCAAGACCACTCCGGAGGACAGCACAGGTGTCTTCCACATCATCGAGCATACAGTCCTCTGCGGATCTGACAAATACCCGGTAAAGGAGCCGTTTCTGGAGCTGATGAAGAGTTCACTGAACACCTTCCTCAACGCCATGACCTTCGATGACAAGACCATCTACCCCATCTCGAGCAGGAACGAGCAGGACTTCCTGAACCTGACATCCGTCTATCTGGATGCGGTCTTCGCCCCAAGCCTTCTAAAGAACCCGAGCATCTTCTACCAGGAGGGCTGGCACATGGAGAGCGATGAGAGCGGACTCTCATACAAGGGCGTCGTGCTCAACGAGATGAAGGGAGCCATGTCCGGTGTGGACAGAGTCGCCATGCAGGGCATACAGGAGCTTGTTTTCCCTGACAACTGCTACGGACTGAACTCTGGCGGAGAGCCTGGTAAGATCCAGGACCTGACTTATGAGAACTATGTGGCCACATACAGGAAGTACTACCACCCCTCGAACTCCAGAATCTATCTGGATGGAGCAGTGCCTCTTGACAGAACCCTCTCGCTGATTGACTCCTACCTCAGCAGGTTCGACAGGCAGGAGATGGTATTCGATATCCCATATCAGGCACCAAAGGCCAGAAAGCAGACACTTACCTATGAGATAGGCAAGGATGATGACACGAACGGAAAGTCCCAGTACGTCATCGGAGCACTCGGGTGCACCTGGCAGGACAAGACCAAGGTCATGGTTCTGGGTGCTCTCTCCGACTATCTGGCGGACTCCAACGAGTCACCTCTGAAGAAGGCTGTGCTTTAGTCCGGACTGGCCCAGGACCTGAACCTCATGGTCTACGACAACATAGCCCAGCCATGGGTCATAATCCAGGCCAAGGGTACCGATGCCGACAAGGTTCCTGCGCTCAGGAAGGTCATCCGCGACGCTCTGGCAAAGGAGGTCAGGAACGGCATCGACAAGGCCCAGATGGGGGCCATCCTCAGCCACCGCGCCTACAACATGAAGGAGCTTCGCGAGCCTCAGGGCCTTGAAAGGGCCATCAACGCAACCAGCAGCTGGCTCTACGGCGGGGACCTGATGCAGTATCTGGAGAACGACAAGGACATCCGGACGGTCAACGGCATGCTGGAGAACGGCGAGTTCGAGAAGATCTTGGAGGAGGTTTTCCTCCAGGAGAACGTCTGCGAGCTTACTCTTGTGCCGTCGAAGACCTGCGGAGACGAGATCAGGGCCAAGGAGGCGGAGAGGCTCAAGAAGGAATGGGACGAGGCCGGAGAGGAAGGCCAGAGGCTCATCAGGCAGAAACAGGACACCCTCTTCGCCTGGCAGAAGAGCGAGGACACAAAGGAGCAGCTTGAGACCATCCCTGTTCTCAGCATCTCGGACATCGACCCCGCCCCAATGAGCTACCCCACCAACAGAAAGGTCGTGGACGGAGTCACCGTGCTTGAGCACCCGATTGCGAGCCACGGGATCATCCACAGCGCAATGTACTTCGACCTTGCCGACTACAGCATAGAGGACCTCACCAGGCTCAGCGCCATCACAGACCTCCTCACCCAGCTTCCGACAAGCAGGCTTAGCGTTCAGGACATCCAGAGGGAGCTCAACACCCACACGGGCACCTACAGCATCTCGATTGACACCTATGCAAGACCTGACGAGACCGAGACCTGCCGCCCGATGCTTGCAGTCCGCTTCTCTGCCCTCAAAGAGCATCAGAAGCAGGCACAGGAGCTCTTCATTCAGATCCTGACGGACACCCAGTTCGACAACGACACCCTGATGAAGCAGATTGCAGACCAGAATGCTGACAACGCGAAGAACAGTCTGGTCTCAAGAGGCCACCTGATCGCCAGATACTGCACGCTTGCCCACTACTCTGCCCAAGGCGCCGCCAACGAGGCCACAAGCGGAAAGACGATGATTGACTTCCTCCAGAGCTGGAGCAAGGACTTCGACAAGCAGAACCCTGCCGTCAAGGCCCTTGGAGAGAGACTGAAGAAGGAGACAATCTCAAAGGCCGCTCTTACCTACAGCATCACAGCCGACCAGGACATCATCGACGGCTTTGACAGCAAGGAAATAGTCAATGCATTCCCCACAGGAGGCAAGGTCAGCACATCAGCCGGCTACAGGACAAGCCTTCCAAGGAGGATGGGAATCACAATCCCTGCCCAGATAAGCTACGCGGTCAAGGGTTCAAGGATCAACGGCTACGATGGAAGCCTCAGGGTTGCAATGACCATCCTAAGCCTCGAGTATCTCTGGAACGTGGTCCGTGTCCAGGGCGGAGCCTACGGTGCGGGAATAATGGCAGGAATGAGCGGAAACACATTCAGCTACTCCTACCGCGATCCCAGCCCTGCGAAGAGCCTTGAGGTATACAGCAACGCCGGAAAGTTCCTCAGCGACTTCTGCAAGGGAATCGAGAACTGCGACAAGTACATCATCTCAACCATCGCGGAAACAGAGCCGCTGCAGTCCCCGGCCGCTGACGGCAAGATGGCAGACCAGAACTTCTTCTGCCAGATACCTGAGAGCGTCTACGTGGCTGAGAGGAAGGCGATCCTCGGCGCAGACGTCAAGTCAGTAAGCGCCTGGGCGGACAGGATAACAGAGGCCTATGACAAGGCATGCATCTGCGTCACAGGTCACAGCGACGCCCTTGCCAAGTGCGGGGATCTGACCAACATCTGACAACAGATCGTGACAACTCAAGCGAAAAAGGAAAATGGACCCGGTATCGGGTCCATTTCTTTTGACGATAATGAATAGATTACAAGTCAAACCGTTGCTATAGGCTCAATCCCCATCTCTATGGCAAGGTCGTTGACCATCTTCAGGTTCTCGGGAACCACATCGACGAATCCTGCCTTCTCAGAGGCGGTGAACTTCCCGTCCTCTATCTCTCCCGGCATCAGAATCCCATGGGTGTTGTTCTTGGCGGGTTTGGATCTCTTGAGCTCATCGATTCTCGAGTCCACATCCTTCAGGTACTTGGCCTTGTCGTTGAAGGCATCGATGTCAAGGGCCATGATGAACAGGCTTGGTCCCTCTGAGACGTCCTTCGCCCTGT
>JAFVFA010000215.1 GCA_017475725.1 Spirochaetales bacterium | reverse complement strand
TCCAATCAAATGAGTTGTCTTCTGTTTTCATGCCTTGTGAGGCTGCCTGTCTGTAATCTTTTTGACGTTTTACTCGTAATGGTCTGTATCAACCCAAAGGAGCGTAACTGAAAATGGATAACAGCATAGAGTTTGCAGATATTCGAAACAAAATCTACACAATCAGAGGTGTTCAGGTCATGTTGGATTTTGATCTGGCAACTCTGTACGGATATGAAGTCAGATCATTGAACCAGCAAGTGAAAAGGAATATTGATCGTTTCCCTCAGGACTTTATGTTTCAACTCACAAAAGAGGAGATTGATGCCGTGAAATCACGAATTGTGATTTCACCAAACTCAAAATTCTTTTCCGGCCAGGATGGAGGTAGAAGGAAATCCCCGCATGCATTCACGGAACAGGGCATCTATATGCTTGCTACTGTGCTTAAAGGAGAAGTTGCTGAAAAACAAAGCATTTTCATAATGCGAGCATTTAGAGAAATGAGGCAATTCATTGCCAATAATGCATTGCTATTTGAAAGAATCAGTCAAGTGGAATTGAAACAATTGGAATATCAGAAGGGTACAGATGATAAATTCAACAAAGTGTTTCGGTACATTGCGGAGCATGCAGAAGTTCGGCATAAAATCTTTTTTGATGGCCAAATCTACGACGCCTTCAACTTGATTGCATCAATTATTCAGAAAGCACAACAGGAGATTGTTCTGATTGATGGATATGTCGATTTGGAAACCCTGAATGCTCTAACCAAGAAAAAACCCGGAGTAGGCGTGACAGTCTATACTTATGCCAGTGCAAAGATTACCAATGCAGATGTTGCAACTTTCAATGCCCAATATCCATCGTTGACAGTTAAGAGAACAAATGTGTTCCATGATCGTTTCATTATTATCGATGGCAAGTCAGCTTACCATTGTGGGGCATCCATAAAGGATGCGGGAAAGAAATGTTTTGGAATTTCATTTATTGAAGATGTGGACTTGGTAATGGAATTGTTGAATAGGCTAAAAAACATATGAGACAATGAATAGGACCCCTAGAAGGTAACACTTTTGTGCCACTGAACCCCGAACGGGTGACACTACTTGCTCACTGCACCCATGCAGGGTGACAGTTCTTAAATCACAGGCTATGTCCACTTTTCATTTTCAAGTGGTCGTAAAAAGCTTGGTTCGCTGGTTTTACGACCATTACAGAATCAGAGTGTCTAGGTTCTGGAATCCGATTTGACAACTTGTTTTTCTTCATGCCTCTGATAGAGGTCAGAGAGATGACAGATACTCGGCTATGTCGTGGGACAGCTTCAGCGCCTGTCTTCTCAGTTCAGGAGCAGGCGGGAGGCCTCCGGCGAAATGCTGGACCTCCAAGGTGAAGTAACCCTTATAGCCGATCTCCTTGAGCTTTGCCATTATAGGTGGCCAGTCCATCCTTCCGAAGAACGGGGCCAGATGCTCGTCAACAGTGCCGGCATTGTCGTGGACATGGGTGGCGATCAGCCTCTCTCCGATTGTCTCAAGTGACCTGCATTGGTCCTGCCCTGAGATGTTCGCATGCCCGAAGTCCCAGCAGATTCCGACCCTTTCACTTCCTATGGTGTCCACCAGATCAACCAGCTCCTCCGCGGAAGAGCAGTATCTGTTGTCCTTCTGCTGGCCTGAAGGCAGAAAGAGGTTCTCTATTGCAAGCTTGAGATCCGGGATCCTCTCGACCTCTTCAAGATAGGAGGAGATGTACCGTATGTTCTCCTCCTTGCTCCGTTTCAGGTCATAGCGGTTTCTGCAATCGTCATCGATGAAGAAGTTGCGCGGATGGAGCACAAGTGTCTTGACGCCCATTATCCCCGCTCCGATGATGGATCTCCTTATCCTCTCCTCAAACACCGGGTTGTGCTGGTCGCAGACACCGTCCTTTGGATATATGAAGGCATGCCCCTGGTACCATGAGACGCCCAGGGAATCCGCGTAGTCCCTGATTTCCATAAGCCACTCGCGCCAGCTGTCCTCTGCAATTGGCTGCCCGTCACGGGCATAGTTGTGGAAGGAGAAGTCCAGAGTCCTGAAACCGGAGTCCAGACAGTTCGCTATTGCGGTCTTTGCATCGACCACTATGGGCCTTTTGTGATAGCAGATGGAATCTGCACAGATGGATGTCGATATTCCCAGCATCTCTCACCCCTTCCTGGATTCGTAGACCTCCGAGCCGCCTATGAAGTACTTGCTCAGAGCGAAGAATGCTATCAGCATAGGCAGGGAGGAGAGCAGGGCAACCGCCATCAGAGCTCCTTCATCCGCATGCTTCTCTTCACTGAATGACGTTATGTACAGCGGAACCGTCTTGAGCTTGGCGTCCTGCACCACAAGTAGCGGCCACAACAGATTGTCCCACTGGCTTCTGAAGGTGGTGATGGCCAGCGTTGCCAGAACAGGTGCGGAGTTCGGCATGACCAGCTTCAGGAATATGCCCAGCTCCCCCATGCCGTCAACTCTTGCGGCATCCAGGTATTCGCCAGGGAAGGTCAGCAGGTACTGACGCATCTGGAAGATGCCGAAGGCGGACACGAGATAGGGGATGATCAGACCCATGTAGCTGTTCATCAGGTGCAGCTTCTGGGAGATCATGTACATCGGGATCATTATGGCTTCAAACGGGATCATCATGGTGCTCATTATTGTTATGAACACGAAGTTCTTTCCCTTGAAGCGGAACTTGGCAAGCCCATATCCCGACATCCCGGCCAGAAGCAGCGTGGACAGCGTGACTGCTATGGACACTATGAAGCTGTTCAGCATGTTCCGTGGGAAGGTCCAGGTGTTCAGCGTTCCTGCCACAGCCTTGTAGAAGTTGCTGAACTGCACCGGATTGGGGATCCATGAGAACGGGATGGCCAGAATCTGCTTGCTGGTCATGAACGAGGCGCAGACCATGAACACCAACGGGGTAATGGTCAGCAGGACCAGAAGGACCATCAGGACCAGGACGAATATCTTGTAGACTATGTAACCGGGGGTCTTTATCTCTTTGCTCATATCAAACCTCAATAGTCCACATCGTCGGTGTTGATCAGCTTCAGCTGGGCGATTGAGAGTATTATCATCGCCGCGAACAGGATTATGGACATTGCACAGGCCCTTCCGATTCTCTGGTTTGTTATTCCTGTTGTGTAGATGCTGAGGGAGATGACGTTGATAGGCTTCAGCGGGGCACCGCTCTGGTAGAACATGTACTGCGTGCTGAAGGTCTTCAGGCAGTGTATCAGGCAGAGGACGCTGACAAGGGAGATTGTGGGCTTCAGCAGGGGCAGGGTTATCCTTGTGAAGCACTGGAACCTTGAGGCTCCGTCGATTCTTGCAGCTTCATAGACAGTGCCCGGGATTGTGCCAAGGCCTGTTATGAACAGCACGATATAGTATCCGATGTATTTCCAGAAATAGACCATGATGGTGCAGAAGCGCAGCATCGATGGGTTTGTGGTCCATTTGTGGTCGACTCCGGGGGTGTTCATGATTAGGTTGAGGACCTGGTTCCCGAGTCCTCTGGGATCGAAGATGAGCATCCAGATGGTCGTTGCGACAACCGATGACAGGACTGCCGGCGTATACCACATTATCTCGAATTTCCGCTGTGTGGATGGCTTGAAGTTGTTGTAGAGCAGAACCGAGAATATGAGGGAGAATATGACAAGCGGGAAGAATGCCCCGAATGAGAATATGGCGGAGGACTTGAGCGAGTTTATGAAACCGATCCCCTTGTTTGTGAATATGTCAATGTAGTTCTTCAACCCGACAAAGGGCGGTGTCTTCAGTGACAGCACTCTCTTGTCGTAGAGGCTCATGTATATTGCATAGATTATCGGGGCGAAGCTGAATATTGCGAAGAAGATGAGCGATGGGACATTGAAACCGAAGCCCCAGATTGCGAGCTTCCGCTCTATTCCCCGGTATTTTTTCTGTTTCAAGTGGTTTCCTCCTGAAAAGGGGGAACCGACCCCAAACAAGGCCGGTTCCTCCGGGTTCTAAGAATCATAAGACGGATCAGAACTCGTCGATGACGGCCTGGGCCTGCTCCTTGAGCTCCTTGTAGGCGTCTTCAGGGGAGGTTCCGACTGTCATGACATCTGTCAGGACTGAGAGGAACAGCTTCTCTATCTGTGCTGCTCCGGCCTCGCAGTAGCTGGCCTTGCTCTCAGCAAGTCCCTGGAGAACGACGTTTGAATACGGGAGGTCGTCAAGGACAGAGCTTGTCAGGACAGAGTTTCTGGGCTGGATGACCGAGCCGCCTCTGGAGAGGTACTCCTCAGGCTTGCTCTGGCAGAATGCCAGGAACTCCCAAGCGGCCTTCTGGGCTGCAGGTGAGGACTGTGCGTTCACGTAGTAGTACTGTGACAGATAGCAGCTTCTCGGATCGGATTCCTTTGCCTCCGCCATCTTCGGGAACGGGACGATCATCCAGTCTCCGCTGTTGTAGAACTCTGGGTTGTCGTTCAGGATTCTCGGAACCTGGTAGAGGCCGATGA
>JAFVFA010000214.1 GCA_017475725.1 Spirochaetales bacterium | reverse complement strand
TCTCCGACGAGCAGGGCAATGTCTACTGTCTGCCGGCAACAGCATCAGTCAAGTACGAGATCAACGCAAACATGACCGTAAGACTTGACCTTGCTGAGAAGGCAGGTCTTGGAAGAGAGCTTCCGACAACAATTTCCGAGTTCTACAACTACTGCAAGGCCCTCAAGGACTTCTACGGTGACGAGTACACAATCATCGCTGCCCCGGATAACTCAGCTTTCTCGATCTCGAAGTGCATCATGTCAGCCTTCGGCATCTACAACGACTGGATGCTGGACGAGAACGGAAAGGTCATCTACATGACTGAGCACCCCAACTATCCGAAGATGATCGAGTTCCTCAACAAGATGTACAATGAGGGAATCATCGATGCCGAGTATGCAACGAACAACCTGACAAAGGTAAACGCCAAGCTCTCATCCGGCAAGGCCATCATCACAATGAACGGTCGCGGATCGATTTCATCCCCTGCTTCCGCTCTGCTGAAGAACTTCCCGGAGCTCACACTTGATGACCTCGGATTCATCCCGTTCCTCAGAGCAGACGACGGCACGGCAACAGTCATGCTGAACGATGGCTACTCGATCTACACCGTCATCCCGAGAAGCGCCGAGAAGAACGTCAAGTATGTCCTCGAGTACGTCAAGAGAAAGGTCCAGAACCAGGAGTACTGCTTCATCGGAGAGGAAGGCGTTCACTTCTACTGGGACGAGGATGGCTATCCGGTGCCGATCCAGCCGAAGTTCAACGATGAGAGAAACAAGTCCAACAACTACCTGATGATGAAGGACAACGATCTTTGGGAGCTCCAGTTCTACGCAAGACTCAGGAAGACTGCATCTATCTGGAGGATGTTCGAGGTCTGTGGAATCGACTTCAAGAACAACTGCCAGGACGCTTTTGTCGAGGCATACTTCTCATACAACAACTGTGACGAGTATTCCAAGTACAACGCTAACCTCCAGAACAACCTCAAGACCTTCAACATCCAGCTGATCACCGGTGTCAAGGATCTTGCATCCGGAATCAACGACTTCAACAAGGAGTTCAAGGTCGGTGGCGGAGAGGAGGTCAGAGCCGCTCTGCAGCAGTACATTGACTCAGAGAAGTGATTCAACGTTTCGCAAGGAAACTACTCAATGGGCAAAGAGGAGGGGCTTCCTCCTCTTTGCTTGTCTATGGTAAATGGAAAGGATAGGAGAACAAGCCATGGATGCAAAGATGAAGCTGGCGGTCATGACCAATTCGGTCCAGTCGAACAGGGGAAGCAAGGTCAGAACCCCTGTGGTTGATTACATGAGAAGACTCCATGCACTTGGCATCAAGGAGATGGACCTTGGTCTTGCCTATCTTCTTTTCGACGATCCTGACATCACGGATGACAACTGGTACGAGAAGGGCTGCGAGATCCGAGATGAGGCTGAGAGGCTTGGAATCACCTTCGTTCAAGGCCATCTGCCGTTCAGGAAGAAGAGTTTCAACGCCCATAACCAGGCTGAGGTGGACTATCTGAATTCGGCCATGCTCAGGGCTCTGAGGATTGCAGGCATGTGCAAGGCCAAGTGGATGGTGGTCCATCCTGTGGAGCATCCGGACTACCCTGAGGATGCCGTAGAGGAGCATGTCATGGAGAACAGACGCGTCTATGGGCAGATCATGGAAGAGGCCCACAAGTACAATGTCGGAATAGTCTTCGAGAACATCCCACGTTGGAACGGACGCGGCAGATTTGGTGCGACAGCAGCGGATCTTATATCCGTGATTGACAACTATGATGATCCCATGGTGGCAGCATGCTGGGATTTCGGGCATGCCAACATCAATTCAGGCGATCTTCAGACATATGACATCAAGAAGCTCGGTTCAAGGCTGAAGACTGTCCACGTAGATGACAACAGGGATCTTGGGGATGACCATCTCTGTCCGTACCTTGGGAACATCAAGTGGGAGAACATATTCAAGGCTCTGAAGGAGATCGGATTCTCCGGTTACTGGGTGTTCGAGACCGGGATGTCCAAGAACTTTCCTTCTGAATTCAAGGACCGGAGTCTGGAGTTCTCCCTGAGTGTCGCAAGATACATGATAGAGAAGTACAATTCGCTTGAGTTGGAGTGATGATATGATCAATGATGTTTTCAGATTGGGCGATGCCGAATTGAAGGTCTACGTCCTTGAGAATCCCGATGATGACTATGGTGATAAGAAACGTCCATTCGTCATAATCTGCCCAGGTGGAGGTTACAACTTTCTGGCAAGCAGGGAAGGTGAATGCATTGCCACAATGTTCAACTTCCATGGAATAAATGCCGGGGTGCTCTACTATTCCCTGAACCCCAACAGGTTCCCTAAAGCACTCTGTGAGCTGTCACAGGCCGTTGCCGTTGTCAGAAGCCATTCAGCCCAATGGCACACACCGTATGATCAGATTGCCGTATGTGGCTTTTCTGCAGGTGGGCATCTGGCAGCAAGCCTTGCCACAATGTGGCACGAGGCGTGGCTTGATGATGAATCGGGGACAACAAAGGATCAGAGACAGCCGAACGCTCTGATCTCCTGCTACTCGGTTATAACAAGCGGTGATTTCGCAAATAAGGGCACATTCGAGAGCTTGCTTGGACCGGATCCGGACAATAGGCTCCTTGAGATGAACTCGGTGGAGAGGAACGTCACCGAGCACACACCACCTACATTCATCTGGCAGACATGGACTGACAAACTGGTCCCTGTTGAGAATGCGCTGCTGTTTGCAGAGGCTTTGAGAAGAAGCGGGGTGGGATGTGAGATGCATATCTATGGCGATGGTGAGCATGGCCTTGGCCTCGCCACAAGCGACTATGTCTGCCAGAAGCATCCCGTTCCAAATCCGCATGTTGCAAGATGGTCCGAAGATGCTGTTGAGTGGCTGAACCACATCTTCGGGAGGGACTGACGAAGTAAAGCGGAGGAATATGGAGATGAAGATAGCGATAATGACTAACGCTCTTGAGGCGAACAGGGGAACAGGCTACAGGACGCCTGTCATAGACTGCATGAGAAGGCTTGCCAAGATGGGATACCGGGACCTGGATCTGAGCCTTACGGGAATGCTTAAGGGTATAAGCGAGTTCAACGGTGACAAC
>JAFVFA010000213.1 GCA_017475725.1 Spirochaetales bacterium | reverse complement strand
TACGCCTTCGATGACAGCGACGACCGGACGGTCATAGCCACATCCACGATAAACCTTCAGAAGCAGCTCATGGAGAAGGACCTGCCGGCTCTGTTCAAGGCCCTTGGCAGGGAATGCTCCACAGCGATCGCCGTCGGAAGGAACAACTACCTCTGCCTGAGAAGGCTCCACGAGGAGGTGCTTGCCAACGAGCTCTACGCATATGACGGGGTCTCCGAGATAAGCAAGCTGAACGCTTTCGCCGCACAGACCGAGACCGGGCTGAGAACCGAGTACCAGGGCAGGCTGGACTTCAACCTGTGGACATCCGTCTGTTCTGACAGTGATTTCTGCATGGGCGGAAAATGTCCCTATTTCACTGAATGCTTCTATTTTAAGGCCAAGAAGAGGCTTTCTGAGGCATCGATAATCATCTGCAACCACCATCTTCTGTTCGTGGACAGCAACTCGAGACACGAGAACGAGGTCGGCTATGACGAGGAGGCCATACTCCCTCCTTTCAGGCATCTGGTAATAGATGAGGCGCACAACATAGAGCGCCATGCGACGGACCTGTTCACCAGCACATACTCCAGCTATGCGCTCCGCAGGCAGATGGACTACATCTATGACAGCAGGGGCGCCAAGGGTGCGGGCAGCGGCAGGATCCTGGACGACCTGCTTCCGTACTGCAAGGACCAGAAGATCTACCAGGACATCCTTGACTTCTACGCACTTGTGAAAGCCAGGGCGGAGACCCTGAACATGGCCGCCCTGAACATGCTCGAATACAACAACCTGGCACATCTGCTTCTGACTAAGAAGAACATGGGCCATGTCGAGGGTCAGCTTGGCCAGGCCATCAAGGATGTGGTGGAGAACGGCGGCCGTCTGGTGGCAAGGCTGAACTCATTCGCCTCCAAGCTGGACATGGATGAGGCCCACCAGTTCAAGGCCGACGAGTTCAATGTGCATATAACGAGGATCTCCGACGTCATCGACAGGCTAGGGGTCTTCATGGACTGGAGGAACTGGAACGAGGACATCCACTATCTGGACATAGAGCGTCACGGTGCGAACAAATACGTGACATTCAACATCGCCCCGCTTGAGGTCTCCGAGGTCCTATCCGATGCCCTGTTCAGGAAGCTGGATTCGGTGATCTGCACCAGTGCGACGCTGGATCTCCACGATGACTTCGCTTACTGGGGACGAGGGGTGGGGCTTCCGCTTGAGAACCGCACGTACATCCGCAAGGTATACTCATCGCCCTTCGACTACAAAAGCCGCCTGATGCTCCTGACCCCCTATGACACCCCCACCTTCACACGGGAGAGTGAGGAGGAGTACGCCAGGTTCACCTGCAATGCCGTCTACGATGCCGTGGCAAGCTCGGGCGGCGGCTCTCTGGTGCTTTTCACAAGCATCAGACTGATGGAGTACGTATTCGAGAACCTCAGGCCGCGCTTCTCCCTCATGGGGCTTTCCACCATGAAGCAGGGTGACAAGGACCGCTATGCCTTGCTTGAGGACTTCAAGGCGGACACCGACAGTGTGCTCTTTGCCACTGACAGCTTCTGGGAGGGGGTGGATGCACCAGGGAACACGCTCAGAATGGTCATTATAACCAAGCTTCCGTTCCGCATGCCTGACGATCCCATCTACAGGGCTCGCTATGCGAAGCTAGAGGAGGATGGGAAGAGCGGATTCTACTGTCTGTCCCTTCCGGATGCGACGATGCGCCTCAAGCAAGGTTTCGGAAGGCTTATGAGGCACACCACGGACAAGGGTATTGTCCTGATCCTGGATTCGCGAATAGTCTCCAAGGGCTATGGGGCCATGATGCTGCACTCACTGCCTGAGAGCTACCATCCGGAGACGGAGACGAAGACGCTCGGTCAGAAGATCGAGTCCTTCCTGTATTGAGGTGACCATGGACGCATTCAGGGACAAGCTTTCAGATGCGTTGAGGAAGAGGGGAAGCCTTTCCACACAGGATGTCTATGCCCTTTTCCCGGAGATGAACAGGAGCACGGTGTCCTGGCATCTGCACGATGAGCTGGAGAAGGGGATGATATCCAGAAAGGGCCATGGTGTCTACGTTGCATCAGCCACCATCCCGGAGCAGGACGAGAGGTTCTCCAACATACCGGAGCTCAGCAGAAGCGCGTTCGGGATCCTTGACAGGTCAGGCTATGAGTTCTATCTGTCAGGTCTGGACTGTCTGAACGGGCTCGGGGTCAAGGTGGATGGCTCTTATCCTGTGATAGTCTGCACCAGAGCCAAGGATGTCAAGAATGTGCAGTTGGACCTCATGCGGGCCATGGATCTGGCTGTGACGGAGGATGAGGGGCAGATGCTTTCAGATGAGAATCTGAGGCGCAGAATCCAGTTCGTCGTGCTATCCTCAAGTGACTTCACCCTTCAGAAGAATGGCTTCGCGTACCAGGAGAAGGCATTCGTTGACCTCTACTACGCCGCCACACGCCTTGAGTACCCGCTTCCGGTCAAGGAGCTTCCGCACCTGCTTAGCATTATCGAACCCACCCCCCTACAGGTTCAGGCAGGCGACAAGGGACAGGCATCTGTCCGGTGAGCTGAACTTCCTTCTCTCCTACCACAAGGGTTTCCTGAAGGAGTTCGTGAAGTATCTGGATTGAAAAAAGTGGTCGCAAAATACCATCATCAGGCATTTTACGACCACTATTGCAAGCGTTCTTCAAGGAATCAGTATCCCATGACCTCAGCTGTGAACGGCTTGAGCCAGTTCTCGATGTCTCCATCGGCAGGTTCTGTCAGAGCCCTGTATGTTGGCTCGACGACAGGATAGCCTCCGACCTCGTTCTGGCTGTTGATGATCTTTCCTGTGCCGTTGTAGAACTCGTCGATTAGTCTGAGATCCACCGCGTCCCTGTCTGCAGGTCTTGCACCTGAGAAGGCGAGGACATAGGCCGGAACGATCTCAGCCGGAAGGGCCTCGAGCCCGTCGACCCAGATCGGTCTCTCGTCCAGAAGGCCGATGGGGATGCTCTCGTCAGTGATCTTGCCAGGAGTGACGCCATCGATCTTGAAGATGAGGTTGTCCTCAAGGTAGCCGTGCTCGTCGTTCTCCGGGTAGTTGGATCCGACCATGGCCACGACCTCTGTCGATGGGCCTTCCTTCTCGTAGTTTCCGATTATGGAGACGATAGGGGAGCTGGGTCTCTCCTCAAGGTCCTTCCACTCCTTGGGGATCCATGAGAGTCTGATTGACCATGCACCCGGGTCGTAGATGAGGTTGTTGACGACGACTCCGGAGCTGTTGCCCTTGAACCATGGGTTCCTCTCGTAGTTGTGTGCATAGTAGTTGCCGATGATGGCCACGTTGGTGCAGTCATCCATGACGAGCGTTCCCATCGAGTGGTTCATGGTCTGCTTCTTGTGGACTGACCATGCGAGTCCCTCTGAGATGAAGTTGTTGCTGTATGTGATGTTCCTGGATGCGTTTTCGGGTCCGTAGCCTCTCTTTCCCGATACTGAGAGGTTCTCGTCGACTCCCCATGCAACTGAGCAGTGGTCAACCACGACGTTGTATGCGTTTCCGTTTCCGCCTGTCGAGACCTCTGGCTCATAGCCCTCTCCGATCTCTGCTCCGGCGTCTCCCATTCTGAAGCGGACGTGCTGCATGACAAAGTCATGTGTGTTGATTGTGATTCCACCGCGGATGATTGTGATTCCCGGGCTGGGGGCGGTCTGGCCGGCGATTGTGACGTATGGGTTGTTGACCTTTATCTGCTTCTTCTCCAGATCGATGACTCCACCGACCTCGAATATGATGACACGTGGACCTTCGGCCTCGAGAGCTGCGCGGAAAGAGCCTTCGCCGTTTGCGTTCAGGTTAGTGACCTTTATGATCCTGCCGTCAAGGCCTCCTCTGGTTTCGGGTCCCCATCCGATCAGGTTCTCGTAGTCCTGGGTTGGGACTCCGTTTATCTCGACTATGGACTGGGCGTACGCGAATCCCAGCACCATGCCTGCGATGATTAAGAACAGAAGTGCTTTCTTCATTCGTTTTTCCTCCGGATGTAGACTAAACCCGGCTCTCCAGAGTGGTGAAGATGTCATTATTTTTTAGTAAATGCCAGTATTTGATATGGTGAGGCTAATTGCTTTCAGGACAAATAAAAAGGGAGCTTCTCAGCTCCCTCGTGCAAGTTTGGGTCCCCTTGGACCGGCACATTGTCAGTCGATGATTGCCAGGACGTCCTTGATGTTGAGGATCAGGTATTCGTCATCATTCATCTTGACTGATGTTCCGGCATATTTGTCATGGAGGATCTTCTGTCCAACCTTGACGGTCTTGACGTCTGCTCCGATAGCCTCGACCACAGCGATCTGTGTCTTCTCCTGCTGAGCGGTCTGCGGAATGTAGATTCCACCGGCTGTCTTCTCCTCGACCTTGTCCATCTTAACGAGAACTCTCTCTCCAAGCGGCTTGATTGTCATATATCCATCTCCTTATGAAGCATTTCATGCTGCGCCTAGACGCATCATCGTTAATATAACCAAAAACAATCCAATCGACAACAGGTCAGGAACCGAGGAGTTCGCTCATGGCTCTGGAGGCGATGTGCCACTTCATGCTGGTGAGCCCGTCCTTGGGGTAGTAGACCCTGCAGTGGCCGTTCTTCATCGGGAGCTCGATATGGAGTCCGACCTTGAGGGTCGCAAGGAAGACGGATCTGGGATCGTCGTGGTCCTCGAAGGGCTGGCCCTTGTAGGTCCCCTTGAAGTCCCAGCCTTCATGGGTGAAGGTGAGGGTGCCGTGGCCGACCTTCACGTAGTTGTCCACGCCAGGCTCGTCCTCTCCAAGATCGAACTCGTCCTCCATTCGGAAGTTGGGGTCCGCGACCTCGGCCTTGACCTTCTCGTACTGCCAGTCATACCACTGGCTGTAGTTCTCGAAGTACTGTCTGTCCCCCTGCCACCTGAAGGTGAAGTCGTCCTGTATGGTGGCCCTGGCGCCGCAATCGAGGCAGAAGACGTCGTTGCCTTCGCTTCTGATCCTGAACTCGGAG
>JAFVFA010000212.1 GCA_017475725.1 Spirochaetales bacterium | reverse complement strand
CGTCCATGATAATGATCACACATGATCTGGGCATAGTATCGGAGATCTGTGATGAGGTGGCTGTCATGTATGGCGGCTCGATCATAGAGAAGGGTACTCTGGAGGAGGTGTTCAACCATACCAAGCATCCATACACCGAAGGGCTCTTCAATTCTCTTCCGAATGTGAATGCAAAGGGTGTCCCGCTGAAGCCTATCCCCGGTCTGATGCCTGATCCGTCGAACCTTCCGGATGGATGTGTCTTCGCTGAACGGTGCAAATATGCAAAGCCTCAGTGCCGGCAGTCAAAACCATCAAGGCATGACTTCTCGGATAGTCATTATGTCATGTGCACAGGATATGACGATCCGGAGTTCCGCATCGAGAGAAAGGAGATATCCGAATGAGCGACGTTATTCTTGAAGTAAGGGACCTGAAGAAGTATTTCAAGACTTCAAAGGGCATGCTCCACGCAGTAGATGGTGTCTCCTTTTCAATTGAAAGAGGAAAAACCCTTGGTATAGTCGGTGAATCAGGCTGTGGAAAATCCACAACCGGCAGATGTATCCTAAGGCTCATAGAGCCCACATCCGGCGAGGTCATATTCGACGGGGTGGACATAACAAAGCTTTCCAAGAAGGAGATGAGGAGAAAGAGGGAGGAGATGCAGATCGTATTCCAGGACCCCTTTGCCTCCCTTGACCCCAGACAGACTGTTTTCCGTGCCATCGCCGAACCCATCAGGTTCCACAAGGTTCTCACTAACGAGAAGGACATAGAGGCAAGGGTCCTTGAGCTGATGAAGACCGTAGGCCTTGCTGAGAGGCTCAGAAACTCATATCCGCATGAGCTGGACGGGGGAAGAAGGCAGAGAATCGGAATCGCCCGTGCCCTGTCACTGAACCCAAAGTTCATAGTCTGTGATGAGCCGGTCTCCGCTCTGGACGTCTCAATCCAGGCGCAGATCATAAACCTGCTTCTGGATTTGCAGGAACAAAACGGCATTGCCTATATGTTCGTGACGCATGACCTGTCCGTTGTCAACTACATTTCCGACGACATCATGGTTATGTATCTGGGCTGTGCAGTTGAGAAGGCAGATTCCAAGGAGCTGTTCAAGCATCAGTATCATCCGTACACCAAGGCTCTGCTGTCAGCGATTCCGACACCTGACCTTAAGGAGACCGAGAGGATTCTGCTCAAAGGCGAGATCTCCTCACCAATTGAGCCCCGTGATGTCTGCAGATTCAAGAAACGCTGCTATGTCTGCAATGAAAAGTGCAACGGCAGCTGTCCTGCTCTGAGAGAGGTCAGACCTGGACATTTTGTGGCCTGCCATCTTATGTGATACAATCTGTGGATGAAAACTGAAGACAAGTGGAGAATCAGATGGTCTGTATAATCAATGGAACGATCCATGATGCTGTTTCCGACAAACCCTATGTCTCCGATATTCTGATCGATGACGGAAAGATTCTGGAAATCGGAAGAGGCATTTCCACCGGAGGATGTGAAGTCATAGATGCAAAAGGTTTGGACATCTTTCCGGGGTTTGTGGATGCACACACCCATATTGGGATCTTCGGATGTACGACAGGGGCCAAGGACGATGTCGAGAAGACAGCATCCTGCACTCCTGAGAACAGGATCATTGATGCAATCGATCCGTTCAGCATCGGTTTCGAATATGCAAGGAGAGGCGGTGTCACCACTGTATGCATCACGCCCGGCAGCGTCAATGTCATAGGCGGGACCGCGGCTGTCCTGAAGACTTGTGGAAGACGGGTGGATGACATGATAGTCAGAAACCCGGCAGCAATGAAGATAGCCTTCGGAGAGAATCCGAAGGCCAAGCTCAATTCGGCAATGACCACCAGGATGACAGTGGTGTCATTGTTGAGAAAACAACTTACAAAGGCTCGGGAGTATCTTGAAAGGAGAGGTTCCGTCCCAGTGGATGTCTCCATGGAGGCTCTTGTTCCTGTTCTGAAGAAAGAGATTCCACTGAAGGCACATGCCCATTCATCTCAGGACATATTCGCTGCCATAAGGCTGGCGGAGGAGTTCGATGTCAATCTTACCTTGGAGCACGTCAGCGACGGCGGACTCATTGCCGACATACTCGCCAAGGAGGGCTATCCCATCTGCGCAGGCCCCTATGCGGGGCAGCCACAGAAAGAGGAGAACAGGAACTCTGATCCCAGAAACGCAGTCAGGATGATCAAGGCAGGTTGCGATGTCTGCGTCATGACGGATTCGATCCTGCTCAGGGAGGACATGCTTACGGTTCAGGCAGGGATGCTTCTCAGAGAAGGGCTCTCCGAATTTGAGGCACTGAAGGCAATCACAATCAATGCCGCCAGGCATCTCGGGGTGGATGACAGAGTCGGTTCAATAGAGAAAGGCAAGGATGCGGATCTCGTCATAGCAAAAGGCAACCCGATAAGGATGGGACAGATTGCCAAAGTCCTGATCAACGGCAATGTCTGCTATTCGATGGAGTGAAAATGGAACTCAAAGGCAAGGTCATAGATTTCCTCGGTGACAGCATCACCGAAGGTGTGGGTGTTGAGGACAGATACGGCCATAGGTTCACAACTCTGATTGAACGCGAATGTGGCTGTGAGCGCGTAAACAATTATGGTGTAGGCGGGACGAGAATCGCCCACCAATACACCCCAAGCGAGAAGTCTCGCCACGACATGAATTTCTGCGGCCGCTGCTGGGATATGGATAGGGAAGCGGACATCGTTGTTGTCTTTGGAGGCGTCAATGACTACTTCCATGGGGATGCGCCGTTCGGAACCTATGATGACCAGGAGAGGACCACATTCTGCGGATCTGTGAATTATCTCTGCAGAACCATCAATGAACTGTATCCGGATGCCGTCCATGCCTTCATAGCCCCCTGCCACTGCAAGAATGACAGTGGGCCGTCACAAAGTCTGCACAAGCCCAAGACAGCAGCGGAGCAGAGGCCTCTCATTGACTATGTCAATGCAATCCTGACAATTGCGCCAAGGTATGGCTTCCACACCTACAGCATGTACGACAACCTGGGCATAGATCCAAAGAAACCCGAGGACAAGGAGAAATACGCTCAGGACGGAGTCCATTTCAATGACCTTGGCCATTCCATTCTGGCAGAGAGGATCATAGGGTTCCTTGAATCAATCTGACAACCGGTTCCGCCAGGATGCCTGTATCGTTTAGCTGGTATGAATACGACCAGCCGGTGCCTGTTGTTCTCCAGCTTCCGGGACCCCAATATGTTCTGCTCTTCTCCGTGTTGTGTATCTGACCGAACTGGTTGATCCTTGTCCCGTAGCACCTGAAGCGGATTGTATGCATACCTTTCTCCAGATATCCCAGATCTGCTCTGAACGGCTCCCTGACTATGGGCAGGAATTCGCCGTCATCCACTGAAACATCCATTATTGGGGCATTGAACCGGGGCAACGAGACGCAGTAGCGGCCGTCAGACTCAAGTTTGACCTCTGTGATGTAGTCTATGTTGCCGCCGTAGAAGGGCAGACCCTGATTTGTCAGAGACTGCCAACCGATTCCGGAGGGGAGGGCGCAGACAATGGTTTTCCCGCCTTCAAGTCTGACCCCGAATTCGCCCAGAAGGAAGCAAGCCTCCAGGTCTGTTCCAGGTCCGAACGGAATCTCAAGAGAGATGGTGTTCATCCCTTTCCTCAAATACCCGATGGATACTCTTCTGATCATCCTGTCGATGTATGTCCTGCTGTGAACGCTGCAATCCACCGTTGAACCGTTGAAAGCAATCTGTGCATCGCCTTCAAATGCCAGTTCAACGGGTATGCCCTCCAACTCTGACAGGAACGAGTAGTCAAGGCGGACCGTATGTCCTATGGGGTTATGGTTACCTGTGACCCACGGTTGGACGTAGGCATCGGAGCGCATCCTGTAGCCGGCTGTCCTGCGGAATCTCTCATCCGCCCTGAGGATGTACTCCGTTCCGTAATCGACCCCATCCATGTAGCAGTGTGGGATGTCAAGGACAAGCACATTGTCCTCATCCAAGGAGATTCCTTTGACATCCTTGATGTTGATGGGATCCGAAAAGACAGGAGGCATCTCCTCTGCCGGGTTCTCGCCATCCCTTTCCGTAAGGAATGCCATCATCGAGTCGTTGTCGTGGAACACACATGAGAAGACAGTCCAACCGTCGTTCAGAGAGCTGTGTATCTTCCTTATCTGACCGGTTTCCCCTTCACATATGAAGACGGAGTGGATTCCCTTCACAGAGACTGTGATAATTGGGTCCTCAACATGCTTTCTGAAGGATGAATACATGGTGGTGTCTTCAGCGGGGGAGCATGCGGTGATGAAGAGGTATGCATCACCACCATCCCTGTTCAGATGGCAGATGATGTTGTCAGCAGCCTTACCGTTCTCTGTTGTGATCCTTATCTCCCGCAAAGGTTCAAGCTCGTCAAGAAGCCTGTCATGGTCAAAGCCAATGGACAACACGCCATCGGACTCTTCAGAACCATCCAGCATCAGTACTTTTCCATTGCGTTTGGCGAATTCCCTTATGAATTCACGTGTCGTGTCCCTGATGCAATAGGTCTCAGGGACAACCAGAGCGTCGTACTTCATCCTGCCAAGGTGCAGTTGTCCAAGCCTGTCCTTGTGGAGAAGCTCACCAATCAATGGCTCCGATATGAAATCGAAGTCCATCTGTGAGAAGAGCAACCAGTCTGTCAGCTTGTGGAGATTCTCACTCATTCGCTTTCTTCGTTCAAGAGACTGGTCATCCGGACCGGAGATGGCCCAATAGCTTTCAACAGGATTGAGAACCGCTACCTTGACGGAAGGCTTTCCCTTGGATGTGAAAAGGTTCACCCTTGCCAGGTGGTCCTCAACGATCCTGTACCTGCCAGACCATGGGGAGTGGAAGTCCAATGGGGCAGGGTAGTCGCGTTTGGCCTCTCCTCCCATATGCATCCAAGCAAGGTGCGGCACTCTGATCGATGTCCCAAGGGCCATCAGCCAGTTTGCCTGTCGGAGGTGTCCTCTTAGCGGGAAATCCCAGTTGGTGACTCCGAACAGTTCACAGATCACTCCCTTCTTCCCGTACTGGTTCTTCACGGACTGGACTTGCTTCGCTGTCTGGAATTCGCGCCTGTCCACAAGTATGTCTATTCCGGGGATGTCATAGTGACGGTAGTGGATCATCGCATCGCCGTTGCACTGCGAGAGGGATTCAAGACTCTCCTCCTTCAGAAGATGTCCGGTGAACAGAATGCCGTTCTGTTTGCACCAATCGCCCAGAACACGTGAGTATGAGTCCGCAAATGTCTCCGTAGTCCATCTGTAGTAGTCGTAGCGTGTCTTGGATACCGGGCCTTCAGTGTTCCACACAACTTCAGGGAGTCTGTCCAGAATGGAGTAGCCCATGTCTGTGCGGAACCGTCTGTCCATGTCAAAGGAATATGGAAGGATCAGGTCCTCTTCCCCAAATGCCTTCTTGAGGGTATGGAAAAGGATGTGCTGCGGCTCATCTGTGAATATTGCCTCCGCAGAAGAGCCGAAACGCTCTCCCAAGCCCTCTTTGTATCGCTCATAGGACACCTTCAGGAATCTGGATGTGGCCTCGGGGTTTAGCAGATCGGGGTAGGCTGAGTTGTTGAACCATGCCAGTTCATCTGTCAGAATCTCATATGCGAACAGGTTTGCTTCGCCATCATCCCCGCTTACTCTCCTGTACTCTGAGAGGAAACCCTTTTCGTCAAGTTCCACCCTGTATGCGGAGAGAAGCCTGATGACCCCGTTCTCCGTCATT
>JAFVFA010000211.1 GCA_017475725.1 Spirochaetales bacterium | reverse complement strand
TGGAGAAGGAGAACTACGACTGTATCTTCCTCTGCGACAAAGGCTGCAGAATCTATGAGTACAGACCCAGGCAGTGCAGCACATACCCGTTCTGGGCCCATGTTCTTGAGAACCAGGCCTCATGGGACGAGGAGGCCAAGTCCTGTCCCGGGATGAACAAGGGCAGACTCTACACAAGAAAGGAAATAGAGGCTAAACTGGAAAGCAGGCTTGAGAACAATCCTGTGGTCATCATGTAGGGCAAAATGGCGCAATATTCCGAAGCGGTGCTTGAAAACATCAAATCTCGCCTCACTCTGAGTGAAGTGGTCTCCCCGTATGTCAGATTGACAAGGAAGGGTGACCGCTACTGGGGACTCTGCCCGTTCCACCATGACAAGAACCCATCATTCACAGTCGTGGACAATGCAGGGACCAACGGAGGCTTCTACAAGTGCTTCGCATGCGGTAAGGGCGGGGGACTTTTCCAGTTCGTAATGGAGATCCAGCATGTGACCTTCCCGGAGTCCGTTGAGATCCTGGCCAAGATGGCCGGGGTCGAGCTGCAGGAGGCCACACCGGCGGAGAAGCGCCAGATGGACAGGAAGGAGGCTATGGCTGACCTCTACAACAGGACAAGCCGCTTCTTCCACAACTATCTGCTCCAGAGCGCATCGGCGCAGAAGGCAAGGGACTACATCTCAAGGCGAGGGATCACACCGGAGACCTGCGAGAAGTTCCAGCTGGGCTATGCTGCCCCTGATGCCGAGCTTCTGTACAGCAAGCTTTCCGGAAGCAGCTATTCCGACGATCTTCTGAGGGACACCGGCCTTTTCAGCAAGAGCTACGAGCATTCAGGCTTCTTCCGTGACCGCATCATGTTCCCGATCCGCACATGGCAGGGAAACTGTGTGGCGTTCAGCGGAAGGGACCTCTCCGGCAGCGACAAGGCGGCCAAGTACAAGAACTCGCCTGAGACCATACTCTACAGCAAGAGGAATGTCCTGTTCGGCTTCTATGAGAGCCTTTCAGCGTTGAAGGAGAAGAAACAGATCATCATCTGCGAAGGGAACTTCGATGTGATCTCCCTGCATCAGGCCGGCCTGGACTACTCCTGCGCCACCTGCGGAACAGCCCTCACAGAGGAGCACATAAAGCTGATCAAGCGCTACTGTGACCGCGTCTATCTCCTGTTCGACTCGGACTCCGCGGGGCAGAACGCCACACGCAAGGCCCTGCTGCTCTGTCAGAAAGGGGATCTGGCCAATTTCGTCATGAGACTGGAGGGGGCAAAGGATGCCTCGCAGATGCTGGAGGAGCAGGGTGCTGAGGCCCTGCAGCGAAGTTGCGCAAATTCAGTTGCAGGCTTTTCTTATCTTGTATCTTCAGCGTTAAAATTGTATGATATACGACAGCCCAAAGGGAAATCATCTGTTTTCAAGGAGGTAATGCCCTACCTTGACGCCACAGTTTCGGACATTGAGCGTCAGGGGTACATAAAATATCTTTCAAACGTGCTCCGTGTTCCAGAGGAGCAGGTGTTGAGCGATTACCAGAGGCAGCGCAGACTAGAGCCGGTCGGGAATGAAGCAGAGCAGGTGCCGGCGATGACAATCAAATACAATCCGCTTTCGACCTCAACAGAACTCAATGCCATGCTTGTGCTCCTGAGACATAGGGACAGGTTCGAGAGGTTCAGAAACGAGGTCAAGCTCAGCCATCTGACGGATTCGACAGCCAGAAAGCTTTACACGGTCCTTGAGGACGCCGGTAGACAGGACGTCAAGACCGATGACATGGTTCTGCAGATGATTGATGAGCAGGAGCTCCGTGATCTGGCCGTTACTGCCTTCACCAGCGATATGTTCAAACGCATGGATGTCGATGAGACACTTGATGATGCGATATACCAGATCAGACTGGCGCAGCTGGAAGAGCAGAGGGATGCGGTTCAGAGGATGCTCAACGGCGGAGAGATGGACATGACGGACCAGGGGG
>JAFVFA010000210.1 GCA_017475725.1 Spirochaetales bacterium | reverse complement strand
TCCTCCAAAGAAAACCCCTTATAGAAAAAAGCGTAATTTCAATACTTATCCGTCAGTCTGCATCTCCAAGAGCCTCAAGTCCCTTGGTGTTGGAGACCTTCTTGGCCTTGATGTTCTTGACGCAGAACGTGAAGACAAGGCAGCTTGCAAGGGTCAGGAGCATTGCGTACTTGGGCAGGACGCTCCAGGCTCCGCTTGCCCTGAGAATCAGGCCAAGAAGGACAGGTGTGATGGTCTGGGCGGCCATGCTTGAGGCGTAGTAGTATCCTGTGAACTTCCCTATCTTCTTGGACGAGCAGAGCTCGACGACCATCGGGAAGGAGCAGTTGTGGACCAGAGCCATGCCGTAGCCCTTGATGACCCAGACGACAAGCAGCATCTTTGGGAATGCGTTGAGACCGGTATCCAGGACGGTCGAGCTGGCCTTGATGAAGCACATTAGCACAAGTCCTATGAATGTCATGCTCAGACCTGCTGAGATGGTCCATTTACGGCCGACCTTGTCTGCGATGATTCCTGCTGTGGCGAATCCAACCACTGATGCAACTCCTCCGATGATGACCATCAGTGATGTGTTGCTGGTGGCGGCTCCCATTGCGTAGAAGACGTAGTTGTTGAGGTATGTCCCAAGCGCGTTGTCAGACATGAACCAGAGGAACTCCGCACCCAGGATTGCAAGAAGCATGTTCCTGTTCGCGGCTGACATGGGTTTGTTGTCGTCTACCGGATCCGCGATGGCGGCCTGGCGCTCTCCTTCCTCAAGCTCGTCCCTTATCTCCTCCTCGACCTTGTTCTCCTTGATTGTGAAGAAGAGGACCAGAGCGGATATAACCATCAGCACGGAGGCGATGACGAACGGCATCTCGATGGTCATCAGGTTGTGCTCGCCCTTCAGATAGCTGGAGAGGACGAAGACCATTCCGAGCACTGTGGCGAACGCACCACCGAAGTATCCCATTATGTTGATGATTCCGTTTGCCTTTGCCCTAAGAGGTTTTGGTGTGATGTCCGGCATGAGAGCGACGGCTGGATTTCTGTACATCATCATGAAAAGAAGCACTATGGCCATCATTGCGACCATTGCTCCGATTTTGTTGAGGTGGAAGAAAAGAGGTATGAACGGGAAGGCAACGGCTGATACGAAGGTGCCTACCAGGATGTAGGGCATCCTCTTGCCTATCTTGGTGTTTGTCTTGTCCGACAGGCTTCCGAAGATGGGAAGAAGTATCAGGGCTGCAAGGTTGTCGCAGGCCATGATTATACCGACCAGCCACTGGACCTCGAGCTCGTCCGTCGTCCCCAAGCGTGTCTTGATTATCTCCGTAAGAAGGGTCGGGCACCATGAATCATACACCTGCCAGAGAAGCAGGATCCCGAAGAAGGCGAAACCAATCAGGAATGTTCTCTTCTTGTTCAGTTTAAGCGTCATTTTCTCACTCCTAGTGTGGTGTTCCCACAGTCGTCTATTCTACAACACGGATGCCCGAATTCTCAATCAAATATTGCTCAATCAAATAAAGTTGTTTAATATTTGAGATGATGATCCAGTTCTACAAACCGACTATTAAGAGGCGGGACATGGACAGTGTCCTGCAGACCATGGTTAATGAGAAGATCGGCCCTGGGGAGAGGGGCCGCGCCTTCGTGCAGCTTTTCTGTGAAACGGTCAGAGCCACCAGCGCAGTTGCCTTCAGAACCTATCCTGACTGCCTTGCAGAGGCCCTCAGGCTCATGGGTGCCAAGGAGGGCACAGTCGTGGCCGTCTCACCGCTTTCACCTGCCGTCTACAGGTCCGTCATCAGGTCTGTCGGGGCGAAGATGGTCATGGTCGACATAGACAAGGAGTCCTGTTGCCCAGATGAGGCGCTGGTGGCCCAGAGCGGTGCGGACATACTCCTTCTCTACGAGAACTGCGGTACCATACCTGCAAAGTACAACGAGCAGACGACATTCGTCGAGAAGTGTGACTACAGCGGTGTGAAGGTGATCGAGGACATAAGCGAAAGCATCGGTTCCAGCGTCAAGGACGAGGCCTTTGCAGGCTGTATAGGAAACATCGTGGTCTGTGCCTTCGAGGAGGACAGCGTAGTCTCTGC
>JAFVFA010000209.1 GCA_017475725.1 Spirochaetales bacterium | reverse complement strand
CGATAGAGCACCAGTTCCGCTATCCGTTCCAGGCCGAGCTTATCGAGATTCCTGCAGGCAAGCTCGACTATGCAGAGGAGGACCACCTTGAGGCTGCACAGCGAGAGCTTAGGGAGGAGACCGGCATTGTGGCTTCGCAGTACGAGTACCTTGGACCCTTCTATCCCACATGCGCCTACTCCACAGAGGTCATCCACCTCTACCTGGCAAGAGGACTCTCCTTCGGTGAGCGCGAGCTTGACGAGGACGAGAGCATCAACTTCGAGATGGTCAGTCTGGAGAGAATGGTGGACCTTGTTCTCCAGGGCAAGGTCCCTGACGGGAAGACCCAGGCTGCTATCCTTGCCGTTTGGGCCAAGCTGAGAAGGGATGTTTGATTTTTGAATGTTTCTGTTTTTGTTTTGTTCGTTTTAAGCCTAAAATGCTTTAAAACCATTACAAAACACTTGCTATTAGTTCCTCTTGACCATATCATATGGGTGCAGAATTAACATTCGCACTTTACATGAGAGGTAGACATATGGATTACGCAAAAGAATCATTGAAGAAGCATGCCGAATGGAAAGGCAAGATCGAAATCGTCACCACTGTCCCAGTGAACAACTCACAGGACCTTTCCCTGGCATACACACCCGGCGTCGCACAGCCATGCCTTGAGATCCAGAAGGACATCAACAAGAGCTATGAGCTCACAATAAGATGGAACATGTGCGCTGTCATCACAGACGGATCTGCAGTCCTCGGACTCGGTGACATCGGACCAGAGGCAGGAATGCCTGTCATGGAGGGAAAGTGCGTTCTGTTCAAGGCATTCGGAAACGTCGATGCATTCCCGATCTGCGTGAAGACGAAGGATGTCGATGAGTTCGTCCAGACAGTCTACAACATCTCCGGTTCACTTGGAGGAGTCAACCTTGAGGACATCTCAGCACCAAGATGCTTCGAGATCGAGCGCAAGCTCAAGGAGAAGTGTGACATCCCAATCTTCCACGATGACCAGCACGGTACAGCAGTCATCACACTTGCCGGCCTCACAAACGCACTTAAGGTTGTCAAGAAGACAAAGGAAGAGGTCAAGGTGGTCGTCTCCGGAGCAGGTGCAGCCGCTGTTGCCATCGTCAAGCTCCTCCTTTCCGCAGGATACAAGAACATCACGATGTGCGACCGCAAGGGTGCCATCTACAAGGGCAGAGAGGGCCTCAACTGGATCAAGGAGGAGATGGCTGAGAAGACCAACCTCGATTGCAGAAAGGGTTCCCTGGCTGACATCATGGTCGGCACAGATGTCTTCATCGGTGTCTCAGCCCCTGGCGCAGTGACCAAGGAGATGGTCAGCACAATGAACAAGGACGCAATCATCTTCGCATGTGCAAACCCGACACCGGAGATCTTCCCGGAGGAGGCCAAGGCCGGTGGAGCAAAGATCTGCGCATCCGGAAGAAGCGACTATCCGAACCAGATCAACAACGTCCTGGCATTCCCTGGAATCTTCAGAGGAACATTTGACGTCAGAGCCTCGGACATCAACGAGGAGATGAAGATGGCCGCAGCAGAGGCCCTTGCAAATCTGGTCAGCGACGATGAGCTGTCAGCGGACTACATCATCCCGAAGGCATTCGACCCAAGAGTCTGCCCTGCAGTCTCCAAGGCTGTCGCAGAGGCTGCCAGAAGGACCGGAGTCGCAAGGATCTGATTGCATTTGCATCCGTTCAATGGCTGGGATTGCTCTCCCAGCCATTTTTTTTTGCCCTCGCAATGCCTTCATCTTCACACATCTTCACAGAATGGAGAATTTTGTGGAATGGCCTGAAAACGAACATTTTTCCATCGCTCCTCTGTATCATGCAGACATCAAGAGACACGGAGGACAACACCATGGAACAGGCAAAACTCTTATTCCAGCGCTACGAGAAGAAGTATCTGCTTTCTGAGACGCAGTACAGGCAGGTCCTGGAGGCGATCCAGGGGAAGATGGTCCCTGATGCCCATGCCAAGTACTCCATCAAGAACATCTACTTCGACACAGAGGACTATGACCTGATCCGGACCTCAGTGGACGGAGCGGATTACAAGGAGAAGCTTCGCCTGCGTGCATACGGGGATTGGAACAGGAACACAAACGACCATGTCTTCCTTGAGATCAAGAAGAAGTATGACGGGATCGTCTACAAGAGAAGGGTGGGAATGACGTTCATAGACGCGATGTTCTATGTCTTCTCAGGCAAGAGGCCAGCCCACCTGACGGAGCTTGAGACATCGGAGTTCGACTTCTTCCTGAAGCGCCATCCCATAGCAAACAGAACCTTCCTGTCCTATGACAGGGAAGCATATGCGGCGGCTGACGGAGGTGAGCTGAGAATCACGTTCGACAGCAACATAAGATACCAGACAGCTGACTTCTCATTCGATGAGAAGCAGGCTGCCAACCGGATTCCTCTGGTCGGTGTGCTTATGGAGATAAAGAATCCGCTGGCAATGCCGTTGTGGGTTGCACAGATGCTCAGCGAGTTCAAGATCAGACCCTATTCGTTCTCGAAGTACGGGACGGTCTACAAAACAGATATCATTAGAGGGGAAAGAAGATGTTCAATTCAATTATCGGCTCAAGTCTGACAGTATCAGGTTTCTTCATCTGCTCAGCAGTCTCGGTCATCCTGGGGCTCCTTACCGCAGCGGTGTTCTCATTCAGGAACAGAAGCACATCAAGCTTCACGCTCACATTGGCGCTGCTCCCTATAGCGGTCCAGCTTGTGATAATGCTTGTCAACGGCAACATCGGAACCGGAGTTGCAATAGCTGGAGCCTTCGGCCTTGTTAGGTTCAGGTCCGCGGCTGGCAAGGGACGTGACATCGCTGCCATTTTCATTGCAATGGCAATAGGACTTGCAACAGGAATGGGCTATGTCGTTGCAGCCTGCATCTTCCTTGCAATCGTTGCGGCGGTGGTGCTTGCTGTCACGCTTCTGGGCTTCGGCAAGGAGAATGCAAGCAGGAAGCTCAAGATCCAGATCCCTGAGGACATGGACTATGACGGACTGTTCGATGACCTTCTGGGAAAGTACACAAAAGGCTACAAGCTCACGGACGTCAAGACTGTGAACCTGGGTACCCTCTATGAGCTCAGATATGATATCGAGCTTGCAGGTGAAGTCGTTCCTAAGGCCTTCCTTGACGAGATCAGGGCCAGAAACGGGAACCTCAGCGTAAGCTGCTGCAGAATTGCGGAGAAGGACCAGATCTGACCAAATGGGGATAAGCACAAAAAATCGGGAACCTAATGGCGCCCGGTTTTTCATCTATGCTGTCATATTACATGGCTGATGAAGATCCAGAGGCCATTGAGACCTACGAAGATGTAGACGATCCTGTTGAAGACCTTGGCGTTCAGACGCCTGAATCCGATCTGCCCAACCATGGCACCGGCAAGCATGCAGAACCAGCCAAGGGCCAGATATTTCATGTCAGGTCCTTCTATTGCACCTCTCATGAGCCTTATGGACAGGCTTGCCACGTTGCAGATCGTGAAGCAGGTCTGCCCGGTTCCAAGGTACTCCTCCTTGCTGCTTGTTGCAGGGATCATGTAGAGGGCGGCCGGTGGTCCCACAATGGAGAAGAGACCGTTGCTGAGTCCGCAGATGATGCCGACGATGGCCCCGTTCAACGGGGTGGGTCTGATTCTGATCCTATCGGCGAAGAACAGGCTGAAAAGCGCAATGCCCACAAGCAGAAGACCAAGCAGGATGAACATTGCATCGGAGCTTATGCTGAAGGAGAAATAGGTGGCCACGGCACCGCTTATGAAGCATGGCACAAGGATCGGAATCATGACCTTCCAGTTGGTGCTTTTCCTGTATTTGACTGAAAGATAGAAGGTGCTGACGAAGGATATCGCCAGCACCATTGCAAGAACCTTGCTGTAAGGGAAGAAGAGAGACAGTACAGGCACCGCGAGCACGGGAAAGCCGAATCCTATTATCGATTGCAGAAACGAGGCCCCGAATACTGTTAGCGCCAGGTACAGATACGTCATTCAGTTCAGCACATCTTCTTCTTTATGTCTGCCAACCTGTTAAGCGCCTCATAGAGGGTCTCGTCCTTCTTGGCGAAGTGGAGCCTTATGATGTTCTGAACATCCTCTCTGAAGAACGATGTCCCAGGTACGGCAGAGACACCTACTTTCTCGGTCATCTCCTCACAGAACTGGACATCAGTCTGGCCTTTCTTGAGGTACGGGCCAATGTCTGCCAGGACAAAGTATGTGCCCTGCGGGTTCGTGAACGGGATCCCTATGTCCCTGAGTCCGCTGGTGAATATTTCCTTCATGTGGGCGTAGTGGGCTCCGAACTCCTGATAGTAGCTGTCAGGGAACTCCAGTCCGACCACGGCGGCCTCCATCAGAGGTGATGGGCATCCGACTGCATTGAAGTCGTGGTACTGCTTGATCCTCTGCATGATGGGCTCAGGGGCTATTGCGTAGCCAAGTCTCCAGCCTGTGACCGAATAGGTCTTCGAAAGGCTTGAGCAGCTCACTGTCCTCTCCCACATGCCTGGAAGGCTGTTCATGTAGATGTGCTTGTTGTCATCGTAGACTATGTGCTCATAGACCTCGTCCATGATCGCATAGACGTCATATTTGATGCAGAGACCTGCTATGAACTCCAGCTCCTGTCTTGTGAAGACCTTTCCGCTTGGGTTTGACGGATTGCAGATCAGGATGGCCTTTACGCCTGGCTGCCTGAATGCATCCTCCAGGACTGCAGGGTCGAAGTTGAACTGCGGCGGTACCAGCGGGACGAAGATGGACTCGCAGTCTGCCATGATGGCCTGTGCATGGTAGTTCTCGAAATAGGGTGAGAACATTATTATCTTGTCACCTGGGTTCGTCAGGGCGAAGAGGGTGTCCACCATCGCCTCTGTTGACCCGATGGTCACGACCATGTCGGTCTCAGGGTTGAGGATCCTGCCCATGAAATGGCCTGCCTTTCTGGCAAGGGCCTTCCTGAAGTTCGGCGCCCCCATTGTGATCGGATACTGGTGAGGACCTGCGTCACAGACTTCCTTAAGCCTGTCCGTCATGGCCTTCGGCGGGTCAAAGTCAGGGAAACCCTGGGCAAGGTTGATTGCATTGTGGGCAATTGCAATCCTTGTCATCCTTCTTATGACCGATTCTGTGAAGTACTGGTTCCTTCTGCTCATCTCCTTCATTTTGCCACCTCCGCCCTTCCAAGTTGGAAGGCCTTTATGTTCATGTCCACGAACTTCTCGGGGACGCTTGTCCTGATTGTATCGAGCCACTGCTTCTCAGTGAAGTCGAAATGGTTGGAAAGTGCACCGAGAAGGGCCAGGTTCACAGCCTTTGTGGAACCGGCCTGCTTGGCGATTGACAAGGCATCGAAGCCTTCGAACCTGATGTCAAGCTTGCTGAGCTTGTCCGCAAGGTTCTCCGGATAGGATGCATCCCCTGTTATCACCGGCATCGGGTTGATCTGCTGTGTGTTGGTGATCAGCGTGCCGCCCTTCTTCAGATACTCCACATAGCGTGCGGCTTCAAGGATCTCGAACGATATGATGCAGTCCGCCTGACCCTTGTCTATGACGGGGGAGTAGACCTTCTCGCCATAGCGCACGTAGGTCACAACGCTTCCGCCTCTCTGGCTCATGCCGTGCACCTCACTGACCTTCACGTCATAGCCCTTCTCAAGAAAGAGCTTTCCCAGGAGTTTGCTGGCAAGCAGCGTTCCCTGTCCGCCGACTCCGACGACCATAATGTTACCTGTCATCTCAAGCCTCCTTGTCGCCGATCGCGTTCTGTCTGCAGAGCTGTGTGCAGACCCTGCAGCCGACGCACTGTGTGGCGTCTATCACGGCCTTCCTGTCCACAATGCTTATCGCAGGACACCCGATTCTCATGCAGGCCTTGCACCCGATGCACTTGGAGCTGTTGACGCTGATGGGGCCCGGATGCCTGACCGTCTTGAGCAGTGCGCACGGGCGTCTGGAGATGATGACCGACGGCTCTCCGCAGTTCACCTCCTCCTTGACTGCCTTGTCGCACTCCTCGAGGTTGTATGGGTCCACAACACGGACTCGCCTGATTCCGACTGCTCTGCAGAGGGACTCCAGATCGATTTTCGTGCATGGATCGCCTTTCAGATTGAAGCCAGTGGTCGGGTTCTGCTGATGCCCCGTCATGCCGGTGGTGGAGTTGTCCATGATCACCACAGTGGATGCGCTCTCGTTGTAGGCTATGTTGATGAGTCCGGTTACTCCGCTGTGGATGAAGGTGGAGTCTCCTATGACCGCAATGGTCTTTCCTGCCTTTCCGGCGGCGCCTGCCTTGTTGAAGCCGTGCAGACCAGAGACGGAGGCACCCATGCACAGGGTGGTGTCAGTGGCCTTCAGAGGCGCTGTAGCCCCGAGTGTGTAGCAGCCTATGTCTCCGATCACAGTCAGGTTGTTCTTCTTGAGCGTG
>JAFVFA010000208.1 GCA_017475725.1 Spirochaetales bacterium | reverse complement strand
GCTTCGCTGTCTTCATCATCTCTTCATTGGTTAGTCCTTCCTCTATGGAGACCGGGATCTGGACTATGGCCTCGGGGTTGGTCTTTGCAGTCTCCTCGATCTCCACTCCGCCTGCAGCCGATGCAACGATCACCAGGTCGGCGTTCTCGTTGCGTCCTGTTATGCTTAGGTACATCTCGCGCCTGACTCCCACAGCCTGGGTCACAAGGACCTTGCGCACAAGCTTCGGTCCGCTCTGGTGTGTGACCAGCGTGGTTCCGATCATTGCCTTGGTGATCTCCATGGCCTCACGTGGGGTCCTTGCGAACTTGACTCCGCCGGCCTTGCCTCGTCCACCGCTGTGGACCTGTGCCTTGACCACACATTCGCCAAGCTCGACTGCGGCCTCGAAGGCCTGGTCAGGGTTGTCTGCCATGTAGCCTCTGGGGACCGGGACCCTGTAGGACTCGAGAAGCCTCTTGGCCTGGTATTCGTGAATCTTCATCTCTTGTTCTCCTCAAGCCAGGCCTTGGCCAGCTTCGTGCCCTCTTCAAGTGCCTTCATGTTGAGCTTGTCAGTCCCCTTCGGGATGTGCATCAGAACCGCCTTGGACATGGACTCGTGGTCTGTGATCCCAAGAAGCTCGTTGATGCAGCCCACAGCGACAATGTTAGCCGTCTGGAGCCTTCCGACTGTGTTCCTTGCAGTGTCTAGGATTGGAAGGCTGACAACGGTCTTCGCCTTCATGCCCTCAGGGGCGGTCAGAGCACTGTCTATCAGAACCAGGCAGTTCTCGTCTACGCCGGGTCCGTACTTGTCCAGTGACTTCTGGGTAAGAGCCATCAGGAAGGTCGGGTTCTGGACCTTTGTGAATCCGATGGGCTGGTCGGAGATGAGTGTCTCCGCCTTGCATGAGCCGCCTCTGGCCTCAGGTCCGTATGACTGGCTCTGGGCTGTGAATCTGCCGGATATCAGAGCCGCTTCCGCCAGGATCACGGAAGCAAGGATCACTCCCTGTCCACCGCTTCCGGCAAGTCTGAGTTCCTGTCTATTCATTCGCTTCCCTCTCCTCGTACAGTCTCTTTATAAGGCGCTCGTAGGCATATGTGAACTCCGTGTACTGGGTCTGGTGCAGGATTCCAAGCACAAGCTTGCCCTTGAGCTCCTCCGGTGACATCTTCTCAGCCTTCTCCGCAGGGATCATGTTGTCTCTCTGCCACTTGAGCATATCTACGGCGCTGCCGCTCTTGTTTTTCCTTCCGAAGTAGGTCGGACATACACTTGCAACATCGATAAGTGAGAAGCCATCGTGTCTGATGCCCTCCTGGATGATGTTGATTGTCTGCTGCACGTGGTAAGCGCTCCCCCTTGCGGAGAACGATGCTCCGGCACCGTAGGCAAGCCCGGCTATGTCAAAGGACCTGTCCAGATTGCCGTATGGCGCTGTGGTTCCGAAGGCTCCCTTAGGGGTCGTCGGCGAGTACTGTCCACCGGTCATTCCGTAAATGTTGTTGTTCATCACAACAACCGTGATTCCGATGTTCCTTCTGGCAGCGTGGATCAGGTGGTTGCCGCCTATGGCGGATATGTCTCCGTCACCTGCTATGACTATGACCTCCAAGGATGGGTTGGCCAGCTTGATTCCCGTTGCGAAGGCAATGGCTCTTCCATGTGTAGTGTGGATTGTGTTGAAGTCCAGATAACCTGCGGCTCTTGATGAGCATCCGATTCCGGACACGATTATCGTGTTGTTCCTGCTAAGTCCAAGGTTCTCGATCGCCTGGGCCACATCACGCATGATTATTCCGTTGCCGCAGCCTGGGCACCAGATATGTGGAAGATGCTCCGGTCTCATGTACTTGTAGACCAGATTGGACATCTGCTTGTTCTTTGGTTTTACATCACCTCTGTTTACCATCTCAGGCCTCCTCTATCTTCGCAAGTATCTCCTGAGGCGTTATCACACCTCCGTTCCACTTGCCGACGAAGCCTACGATGCAGTTGTTCTTGACGACCCTCTGGACCTCAAGCAGCATCTGTCCGTAGTTGTGCTCTGCAACCACGATTCTCTTGACCTTTCTGGAGAGCTCCTCAAGCTCCTTCTCCGGGAACGGCCAGACGGTCCTTGGTCTGAAGATGCCGACCTTGAGGCCCTTCTCCCTGGCCATCTCCATCGCAGTCTGTGCAGCCCTGGCTGTTCCACCGTAGCAGAAGATCACAACATCCGCGTCCTCGAGGTTCTCGGTGACGTAGTCCTTGATCTTCTCATAGTTGTCGGAGATCTTGTGCATCAGGCGGTTCATCATTTTCTCGGCCTCCTCTATTGAGTTGGTCGGGAATCCCGACTCGTCGTGGATGAGACCGGTGATGTTGTATCTCTGCCCCATTCCGAACGGAGCCATCTCCGGGACCAGCTGCCCCTTCTTCATGTGGTAGGGAAGCCTCTTCGGATCCGGGTACTTGACGGTAGGTCTGTCGACTATCGTGATGTCCTCCTTGTCAGGAAGCTCCATGCCCTCTCTCAGGTGCCCCACAAGCTCGTCCATCATTAGCAGAACCGGTGTTCTGTACTTCTCCGAAAGGTTGAAGGCCCTGATCGTCAGGTCATAGGTCTCCTTCACGCTTGATGGACAGATGGCGATTATCGGATGGTCTCCATGTGTACCCCAGCGAGCCATCATCATGTCACCCTGTGAAGGTGATGTCGGCATTCCTGTAGACGGTCCCATTCTCTGCACATCGACCACGACAAGCGGGATCTCAGCCAGAACGGCGTAGCCAAGGTTCTCCTGCTTGAGGGAGAAGCCAGGTCCGCTTGTGGCTGTCATCGACTTCACGCCTGCAACCGAGGCTCCGATTGCACATGCTATGGAGGCTATCTCGTCCTCCATCTGGATGAACTTGCCTCCCTCCTGCGGAAGTCTCAGGGCCGAGAGCTCCGCTATCTCTGTTGAAGGTGTAATCGGGTATCCGGCATAGAGCCTCATACCTGCGGCCAGTGCGCCTTCGACACAGGCCTCATTGCCTTGCATCAGTACGACATCACCCATTGGTTCCTGGCCTCCTCATCGTCCTTCTCTTCTATGTAGATCGCATAATCAGGGCATCTGAGTTCACACATCCCGCAAAGGATGCACTCGGTGTCCTCCTTCCTTCTGACCTTCTCATCAACCAGCTCAAGAGCTCCCTTGGGGCAGAATGCCGCGCAGATGCCGCATCCCTTGCACCAGGCTGAGTTGATGACAAGTCTCTTGTTTCCTGCCATTTGACACTCCCTGAAAAAGACTCTTATGTCTTTGTTCTTATATTTAGCAAACTACCACCGCTTTACCACAAACACAAACACTTTATTTATGGTGCCAATCACAACATTTTTGTTGTGGTTTCACTATTTTGTGGTATGCTAATGACATGAATTTCCAGAACCTAGAATACTTTCTTACAGTGGCCTCCGAAGGCAACATTACCAGGGCTGCTGAGCAGCTCCATGTATCGCAGCAGGCTCTCAGCAACCAGATATCACGTCTGGAGAGCGAGCTGGGCTGCAGGCTCTTCGAACGCAAGCAGGGACTTGAACTGACCTATGCAGGCGAACAGTTCAGGATCTCAGCAGAGAAGATACTGGACATACAGAGACAGACTGCCACCGAGCTGGATGACATAAGCAACAACAGGCGCGGAGAGCTGCGCATAGGAATAAGCCACACAAGAGGCCAGGCCATCCTGCCTCTGATCCTGCCCAAATTCAGCCGTCTGTACCCGGAAGTGGACCTCCATGTCAACGAGGGAAGCACACACATCCTTGAGGAGCATCTGCAGAAGGGACGCATAGATGTCCTGATAGGTTTTGCGCCTTTCATGGTGGACTGCGCCGAGTACAGGCCGCTGATGACGGAGCATCTGTTTCTGATTATTCCCAGAAACCTTCTGTCAGAGCACTTCGGTGATATGGCGGATGATGTCCTTGAAAGCTACAGGAGCAAACCGGACATCAAGCTGTTCAAGGACCTTCCCTTCGTGCTTCTCAGAGTCGGGGACAGGATCAGGACCATAGTTGACAGGGAGTTCTACAGAAACGGGATAACACCCAAGATTCGGATAGAGACCCAGAACATCCAGACGGCCTTTGCTCTGGCCTCGGAGGGTATGGGCATAACGGTCTGTCCCCAGCTCTACTTGGAGAGCCCTTTCGTGATCTCCGGATATGCGGACTCCGAGGCAAGACATGACGTGGAGATACTAAACTTCTCCTCTAAGGACCTGGTGGACAGCATAGCCATTGCATACAACAGAGAGCGCTACCTGAGCAGAATAGCATCCGATTTCATAGATATGACCTTAAAAGAATTCGGCAAATGACTGAAATGCGCCACTGATTAGACTTTATTGACATCCTTCTTTGCAGTGACTCTGTTGTAGATCAGCAGGCCCACAAGACCGAGCAGGAAGGTCGCGGCAAAGACAATGACACTGAACATGTAGTTCTTCTTCACCAGAGCGTCACCTGCAATCGTGGATGTTATGATGGATGGGATCCTGCCGATGGAGCAGACAAGCAGCCAGGTGGTGAACCTTATCTTGGTCAGCCCTGCGCAGTAGTTCAGAAAGTCCTTCGGAGTCCCGGGGATTATGTAGATGAAGACGAAGATGGCCACATTCTTTCTGGATGTGAAGAGATGCCTGAGTCTCTCAAGCTTCTCAGGCTTGAAGAATACCTCAACCACGGAAGAGCCGAACCTTCTCACAAGCAGGAAGACTACAATGCTCCCTATGGATATGCCTATTGTGCACAGGAGAAGCCCCTCCCAGATCCCGAACGCATAGCCTGCGGCAATCTCGAACGGCTCGCCGGGGATGAAGACTATCAGGACCTTCAGGACCTCCATGGCCACAAAGGCGGCCTTGCCCCAGATTCCCCGCTGCTCCACCCACTCCCGGAACTGCTCAGGGACGCTTATGAAGCGCACAAGCGGGATGCCGACGAAGACTATCACGAGCAGCATCGCCACGGCCGCAAGCGAAAGGGCCATGATTGCAGCTGCCTTCTGCTGCTTTGCTGTGAGTTCCCTTCTTTCCATGCGTGTAAAGTAATTATTAGGACATTTACTTGTCAAGTACGGTGGTTTTCCATATTCTAAACTATAAGCGGGATTGGGAACAGGAGCTTGGATGGCAAAGTACACGCATGATGCAATCATGAACACATTCACAGAGATGATCCATGAGATGCCCTTTGACAAGATAACCGTGGCCGAGCTTGTAAGGCGCTGCAACATCAGCCCCAACACCTTCTACTACCATTACAAGGACATATACGAGCTTCTTGGGGACTGGCTGAAGGAAGGTGTCATGCAGTTCTCCAGCAATGTCGATTTCAGAAACTGGAAAGAGGTCATAAAACGAGTGCTCAGGATGTGCAAGGAGCATGAGATCGCAACCTACCACATCTACAACTCCCTGTCCCGCGACACATTCGAACGTTTCGCGTTCAAGCATTCCAATGACATCATCAAGCTCACCATCTTGCAGATCGCAGGCGTCGAGGGCTTCGGGATATCGGAGGAGAAGATCCAGCCTCTGGC
>JAFVFA010000207.1 GCA_017475725.1 Spirochaetales bacterium | reverse complement strand
TATCATGACCACAAAGCCCTTGTCCTCCGTGTCATGGGCATCGAGCCAGGAGAGAGCATAGGCTGTCATCTGCGGCAGGTTCGGATAGTTCTTGCTGGTTGTGTCGAACCTTGCGAACTTGTTTGCGGTTGCACTGAAGATGGCCCACATCCTGGAGTCGTCAGCGAAGTGGTTGACGATATCAGAAGCCTGCCTGTACAGCTTCATGTTATTTTCAACTGTAATCGGATACAGTTCGTTGCTGCTGTTGGTGAAATAGGTCGAGTAGTCTCCGTATCCATTGCCCATGAACAGGTCAGCCCCAAAGACAACCTCCTGCTCACACATCTTGGTCCAGCCCTGGCTTCTGTTCTTGTTGTGGATGCTGTAGCATGCCGGAGTTGCATCGGCAAGTTCTGCGTTGGTTACAATGCCCACCAGCTTCCCCTGCTCACGCGCAAGCTCGGAGACGGATTTAAGGTCATTTCCCTCTGCATCGACATTCGCGAAAAGCTTTGTGGTCTTGTATCCTGCTGACAGCGCGGTCCCACCGGCCGCACTGTCCGTGAATATGCCTTCGCGGGTCAATGTCTTCGAAGCTCCGACGTTGGGGAGTCGGGTCATGATGAGCTCGCCGCTCCAGACCTCGGATGCCTGGACATGTGTGATTCCCATGCCGTCACTGATGATGACTATCACGTTCTTGACATCCTTGAAGTAGTCAGGATCCGCGACTGCCGCTGCAAGAGCCTCCTTAAGTCCGTCCGTCACGTTGGTGACCTCGGTCTTGAAGTCCCCTTCAAGCACTGCATCAGGGACTGTCAAAGCCCCTTCATCCTTGGTGGTCCACATAGGGGTTGTGACCTTCTCGGACCATCCTGCCGGCATGTAGTACCTGGTTGTCAGCTCAGGCTCATCATTCTCAGGTGCCGACTGAGGGGTCGGCGTAGCATTCGCCTCATTCTTGCAGGCCACGATGCTGAAGACCAGCATGAGCGAAAGAAGGACAGACAGAATTCTCAAAGACAGGTTTCTCATCTTCTACTCCCTATAAAAAACTGGCCGTCGCAGCGGCCAGCATCAATCATTGAAATATCAACTCCACGCAGTCATAGAGGGTGCTCTGGACGGAGACCCCCTTTCCCAGACCGTAGAAGCATACACCTGAGGCGGATCCGTCAACAGGGCATCCGCAGACCAGCAGGACTGTGTCCGGGTTCTCCAGCACGAACTTGACCGCAACCGCGACGCCTTCGTCGAAGTCCTGAACGCCCTCTCCGTTTAATGCGGAGGAAGGGCTGTAGGACATGAGCAGCGCAAAGCCGTCCCTGGAGTCCATCACGCTCTGCATCCAAGCAAGGGAGAATGCGGTCTCCTGCCTGAATGAAGGAAGGCTTTCATCACCGCCGAACACCGTGTACAGCTTCTTGACAGAACCGTCATGCTGGCGCCCCTCATCGAAATAGAAATGGTAGTCATCCTTCCTGTAAAGTGAGATTGCCTCCTCAAGCGTCGATGTGATGACGGCACTGGCCTTGTAGATGTCATTCAGCTTGTCAGCGTCCGAATCGACCTTTGAGAAATCCGCTTTCCCCATGGTGAACACAATGGGAGGGTTAAGCATGAACTGGTCAAAGCTGACCTGAGCCTTGGAGACGTCGTTTCCGTCTGCTGTGGTCATGCGTCTCATGCTGTTTGCGGACATCTCTCCCCAGGACACGATTCCGGTCTTCGTTTTGTACAGGTCATTTATGATAAGGTCAACAAGCGTCTTGCTCTCTGAACTGCTGAACTTGGACGTTGTGGACCCCTTCACGGGGAGGCTCTTGAGTATCAGGTCCCCATACTGGGAGGCTGATGACTCTATCAGTTCTGTCGTCAGTCCTTCACAGACCATGACGACAAGGTTCTTTGCATTCTTGAGTTCGGGCGGGTTTTTCAATCCGTTGACTAGGGCCTCTGTCACACCCGTCCCCTCTTCCGATGTGTTGATGTCCGGAAGATTCTGGAGGCCGTCTTCATTCTTCTCCCATCTTGGAATGGGGTCTTTACTCTGCTGTTTCTCCGGAGTAACCTCCTGCTTGCAGGCGACAATGCCTGCAAGCAGAAGAACAGCGATCAAAGAAATCAATGCTGCTGTCTTTCCCTTCATACGGGTGATTCCTCAAATTCAGATTGCGGGATTCCAAAGGGCATTGCCGTATGGCTCATCAGATGTGCCATGGTCAATGGCCTGTCCCTTGTATTCCGTCAGACCTGTCTGGCCGAATGCGGAACCTGTCATGAGCTCGCCGATGATGGCTCCTGTTATCCAACCTTCATGGATCTTTCCATTCTGCTCCAGACCGGCCTTTGGATCTGACCCGTACTTTGCAAGGATGTTCTCTGCAGAGAACTTGTCAGCTCCGGCACCGAATGCGTAGAGAGGGACTCTCTGGCTTGAATGCCCTGTCGTCGTTGAAGTGATCAGGCTGAAATCCTCCTCCCAGCCTGTTCTGAGCCTGAATCCACCGGTCTCATGGTCAGCTGTTATGACAAGCAGTGTATCCGGATGCTCAAGGACGTACTTGACGGCAATCGCAACACCCTCATCAAAGCACTGGACCTCGTTCATCATGCTGTAGGCCTTGGTGTCATAGTTCCCGGAGTGCCCCCAACCGTCCGTACAGGTGTTCTCAATCATTGCGTAGAAACCGGTGTCCGCTGCGGCAGCCTCCTTGTCCATCTGGTAAATTGTGTATGCCACCATCTCCGGCCATGACGGATAGTTCTTACCGATTGTCCCGTGGATTGTGTAGCCTCTGTTCGGGGAGCTTGACTCATAGTCGTTGCCGTCGCTTGTCCAGGAACCCAGAACCGGCTTTGTGAAGTCAGTGTCCTCGTTGGCAAGAGTAGCTTTGAACGATGTGAACCTATTGACCACCTCAGAAGGATTCGGCAGCTCGCTCTCCACCTTTGCGATGGCTGTCTTGAGACCGGTGCCCTTGAGCCAAGTCAGATACTGTGAGAGCTGTCCGCTTCCGGTTGTACTCCAAGTCATGAAGGAGTTGAGTCTGTTTGCAGGATCCTCGTTCTCCCAAAGTGAGTAGTAGACCGAGAACCCGGCCATCTTCATCTTGTCAGCCGTTGAGAGGCCCTCGAAATACGCAATCGGGTCACCTCCGTTGTATGCAGCGATATTCTCCCTGGAGACTGCATCCTTGATGCCCTCCTTCTCCGCTGAGAGGAACTTGTCGGTCCATGACCCTGTTGCGAACAGGCTGCTCATGCCCCAGTCCCAACCCATCAGGAGATCAAGTCCCTGCTCTGCAAGGGCATACTTGAGCGCCTTGTAGTAGAGGACGTCTGAGTGGTATCTGTTGGTGTCGTGGATCATTGCTGCAGCCGGAGTTGCATCGACTATGTTGTCGTTCGTGACGACAGCCGTCTTCCAACCCAGATTGTGTGCGGCCTCGATGTGGTTCATGACCGGAGCGCCATCAACATCAAGGGATATGTATCCATATCTTGTCTTGTAGCCGGCAAGGACCTGCGTTCCACCTGCACAGCTGTCCGTTGTCGTGTGGCTTGAGTAGTTTGTCGTGTTGGATCCGCCGAAGTCATACTTGAGGTAGGAATCGGTCTTGGACTCCGTGGCGTACGGCAGGTA
>JAFVFA010000206.1 GCA_017475725.1 Spirochaetales bacterium | reverse complement strand
TCTTCCTTGATTTTCTCATCAGACTCGCTACGGAAAAGCTTCTCAAGCTCATCCGCCTCGAATCCCAGCAGAGAGATGTCAAATGCCTCATCCTTCAGGTCAGAGATCTCCACCGCCAGCAGATCCTCATCCCACCCGGCATTCAGGGACAGTTTGTTGTCAGCAATGATGTATGCGCGCTTCTGCGCTTCTGTAAGGCTCTCTGCCTTGATGCACGGGACCTTTGACAAACCGAGTTTACGGGCAGCCAGGACCCTGGCATGGCCGGCAAGGATTGTGTTGTCCTCAGCTATAATCACAGGATTCAGGAAACCGAACTCCCTGATCGAGGCAGCAACCTGTGCGATCTGCTGATCGCTATGGGTACGTGAGTTGCGGGCATAAGGGATCAGTGACTCTATGTCCGCAAGGTAATATTGGGTCTTCTTTTCTGTCATTGGTGCTCCAGGGTTTTATCTGATGAGTCCCCACTCTGCAAAATGCTCGAATCCGCCGAGGCCGTTGATGTAATCCCTGGCAATCTCCACTATCTCGGAATAAGGCTTTCCATCTATTTCAGGGTCTCCGATCGCACAGTACAGCTCCACCGGCTTTCCGGTCCTCTGAGCTTTGAGCCAGGCGTATATGTTCACGGACACATCGGCCTTGGACAGGTCCTTGCCGTGAAGACCTCCACCAGTGACGGAATCGGCCATGTCAGACCCCAGCTTGCGGTTGGTTGCACCTGAATCGACATCAGGTCCGCCGGTCCAGTCCCCGAGCGGATTGATTGTGGCCTTCGGACAATACTGCCTAACAGCAGCCTCCTTCACATTGCTCTGGCATATGATGACCTCGTCACCGTCCATGATGAACTTGCCGTCATGCGGGTATGCCTTATAAAGGGTACGTGCAAGATCCGTCAGCCTTCTCTGCTCGTCGGTCACTGGAACGCCCTTGAATATGCCGTTATCACCGCACCTGAATCCTGAGGCCTGATTCTCTGACAGATGAGGGTCCTGCGCATTCTGAACAAGATCAATCTCAAGTCCCGGACCTGCTATCCTGTTGACGGCCCTGAAAACCTCCTCTTCATCAAATAGGACAGATGATTCTGTGATTATGAAGCAGTGTCCGTGTCCGATGAGTACCTCCACTGCGACTTTCGGGTCCGTCTGAACCGTATATGCAATATCGACGATCGCGCCCGCGATCCTGTCTGCCACCTTGTCCGGGTGGCTTGGATTCACTTTCTCGTACATTTGTCTCCTCGTTTGATTTATGTTTGATTGTTTTTCAAAGAATTCAGGAATTCAAAAGCTGCGCCATCAGGTCATCCTGCGGGGAACCGGAATACGGGATGGAACAATTCTCCTTTACCGTCTGGCTTATGCTGTACCAGAGGCTCTCCGCCTGTTTCAGGTATGAGGCCGCCATCGCCTGGAACGGGCTGGCTATCGGAGCTCCTGTTGTAGGATGCTTCGCAAGCAGACCGTACTCGTTGATCGCCGTCTCACATTGCGCCCATCTGGCGACTGCCATCGAGTATTGGTTTATGATGTAGGGGTTTACCAGTTCCAGACAGCCTCGATCATTGAGCCATGCACAGACCTTATGAAAGGCCCGCTCGGCATGAAGGTCGATACCGGCTTTCTGTTTCTGCCTCATGTATTCTTCCGGCTCGGGTGACTTATATGCCTTGAGATCAGACACTTCCCTTTCGATCACATCTGCCTCTTTGCCTTCATTGATCTTCTCTAAGAGCGCCTTGGGCTTGCGTCCTGCGCCTGCCCTCCTGCCGCCTCTGTTGGTGCCGTCCTTGGCCATTGGATACTCCTGTTTGATCTCGGGTTAATCCCCCGTTTGATTTCCGGTTTTTTCGCATCGAGGTCCCGCCCCGCTGTAACAAATCTCTGCCACAGAGATATTTACCGCCCCTGGGCTATTATTTCCTATCCGATATGGGATTTTCGTATATAATTAGGACCATGAGAAAGACTATTATCCTAGTTGTTATTTTGATTTCTCTTTTAACTCTCGTTTCCTGTGCTTCAACAGGGAAGGGGTCAATAGAAATAGAAGATCTTGTAGTAAATGGTAACAATGGATTCGGAGTAATTACCAATCAATCTTTATCCACCTACAATGCTTTGACCCTAGAAGCCGTCTGGAAAGCATCAGACGGATCAGTCATTTACAAGAGCATTTGTTCTTCATCGAAAGTTCTTCCAGCGGCTGGTAGTATTGCTTTCTCATTCAGCGCTCCGAATAACATTGATCTTTCTGGTTCAACGGTATCCATTGAAATCAAAGAGATCAATCGTTCAACAGCTACTGGACATGCTCATCCATTCACACTTTCTGGCTCAAATATGAAGATATCCAAACAGGACGTATTGGAAGCTGATGTGACGGGTGATTATGATGGTTATTTCCGTGAGATTAACTACTGCATCTGGGGTTATGACGAAGAAAACAATCTGGTTTGTGTTTGCTCTAGTTCATATTCGCTGACTGGCTATGTCGGTAAAACATCTCATCACATAACAACTTATTACAACAATTTCAAAGGTGACAGAGACAAGGCAGTCAGGTTTGTTCTGTCATTTATGGGTTATGGAAAATAGTCGTTTCATTGACATCCATGTTCTCGTATTGTATTCTTCAAACGGAATTCGGTTCCGACATCTCACGTCTGCGGAATTGATCCGCAGTTGGGTTTTCAGGTCGATATTCTGGGAGAGGGGCTTCGGTTCCGCTCCGCCAATGCCGGGTGTAGTGATGGAGTATCAGTCTGCTTTGCAGGGTGCCTCTTTGCCGCCCGGTTTATTTTTATCCATATCTTGATCCTTCACTTATACTCTTTACGCTGTGACAACTGCTGCATAAAGGCTGCAGATTGTCTTCATCCAAGGTAGGGCCGCCTTGCCTGATCGGTATAATATGATCAACCACAGTCGCTTTGGTCAGTTTTCCCTGTTTCCGGCATTCCACACAGAAGGGATGTTCAATAAGGAACCTGGCCCTCAGTTTCCTCCAGGCGTTTGAGTTGTAGAAGCTCTGGGCTTCCTGGTCTCGCTGATACCTGTTGTACTTCTGATCGACCAACTTCTTATGGATAGGGCAGTAGGTTCCTTCCGTAAGATTGGGACAACCTGCATACCGGCAGGGTTTCAGGGGCTTCTGTGGCATTTACAAATATCCTTAACATTTATTAAGTATAGTGCTATCCTGTCCCATGGAGGCGGTTATGGACCCCATAGGAATCCACAGAAGCGGATCACGTGAATACAGGAACCTGGAGCTGCTGGCGAAGGAGCTCACGAGGTGCAGCGGGAAAGGCTACCGTTACTTCGTCGGCAACGGATACCTGGACATCAACACAGGAAAGGCCTATACGACAGTCATGTGCACCGTCAACGGCAGGACCATACACTGCCTTGGTGCTGAACTATACATGATGACAATCCTTGCCGCCAAGGAGAAGATCATAGGGATCATCGCGGAAATGTTCTTTCAGGAGACGGACTGCATCGATTACAGGTACAACGAGTTCCTGTTCTGACCTCAGCTCTTGAAACCGAAGATGTCGTCGACAGGCACGGCCTTCTCCTCGCCCATCGCCTCGTTTGCCATCTCAAGCGTCTCACGGGTTATGCCGTTGAGAATGCTGCGCACCATGTTGTCCTCTATGACTTTTCGCTTTTCGTAGGGACAGTCATTCAGATATAGGTCCGCAAAGAAAAGGAGCGCAT
>JAFVFA010000205.1 GCA_017475725.1 Spirochaetales bacterium | reverse complement strand
CCAAGCTCCTGGTACATACCCATGAGCTCTGAACGGGACCTCTCAATCTCCCTTTTCTGGTTGTCAATATCGGCGTTCACATTCGACATGTCTTGAATATATCATAATGTGCAAAATCCGTCTGCAAACGGGTGCAATTAATTTCAAAAATGTGTATAGTTGCTTATCCACAAATACTAGGAGCACGGAACATGGCCGAAAACAATAACGACATCAGAGGCCAGAAGATCAAGGAGCTCGTCGAGGAGATGAAGCTCTACAACAATCCGCAGGAACTTGAGGACATGCGCAAGCTTATGCGCAAGAACGTCCCGCTCATGATGCGCGGATATCTTCTGGCATACCTCTACGTCAAGAGCAATGCAACAGCAAAGACGGCAAGACCGGCAAGGGAGCAGAGAGCTGACAGACCCGAGAGGACAGCCCTGACAGAGCGTCCTGAGAGGAAGCAGCAGCCCAAACCGGGATTGGAGAACGCAGTGTCCTTCTACATCAACGTAGGAAAGGCAAGCAAGGGCTCAGCCCACGAGATGGTCGACTTCATCTGTGAGAAGACAGGACTTTCATCTGAGGACATCCTCTCGGTCGCATACAAGCAGAACTACTCGTTCGTGTACATAAGCAAGGACAAGGCCGAGGGAATCATCGAGGCTGTCACAGGGCAGACCTACAAGGGCCGCAAGGTCAAGATGAACTACAGCAAGGAGAAGGATGAACAGTAGGAGTGTCAGCGTCGGCATGCTGGAGACGAACTGCTACATCGTCGACTGCGATGACCTTGTTCTGGTCATCGATCCGGGCGATGACGTTGACCGCATCATCGATGCACTTGACGGCAGAACACCGACGCACATAGTGCTCACGCACTCGCACTCGGACCATGTCGGAGCGGCAAAGGCCCTCCATGACAGATATCCCTCCTCAAAGGTCGCCTGCGGCGACAAAGAGAACATGGACCCGGAGCATATCGCTGAAGAAGCCAGATATGTTCTGGGTTCCTCTTTTTCACAAAGCCCGCTTGCCCGAAAGGGCTGGACAATGCCGGACATCGACATGCTGCTTTCCGACGGCTCCGAGCTTGGCCCGTTCGTTGTAATGCACACACCAGGGCACTCATCCGGCTCGATCTGCCTCTACGCGGCGAATCCGGGGGTCCTCTACTCCGGTGACACACTCTTCCGCCATTCCTACGGGCGCACAGACATAGGGGGCTCTGACTCCCAGATGTTCCTCTCTCTGATAAGGCTCATGAAAAAACTGCCTCCTGACACGGTCGTATACCCCGGTCATGGAGACAGCACAACAATAGGCTCGGAAAAGGCCTACTTCAGAATCTGACTAAATAGCTTTTCTCAGCGATTCTCGCTCTTCCTCTTGCACGGCATGCACAGAAGCGCATAGGGGATTGCCCTGAGCCTGTCCTGGGGGATCTTCTTGCCGCACATTGCACACACACCGTACTTGCCGTTTCTGATGCGCACCAAAGCCTGGTTTATGGCATTGAGATGTCCGGCATCTATCTTGCCTATGGCCTCCATCTTCTTGGACGCAAGGTCATCGCTGGCGACGTCTACGCTGTCACCAGGCCCAGTGGAACCTACAAGGTTCCTGAAGTCATTGTCGGACTTTGAAAGCTTGGCCTGAAGCTTGTCCTTCATTTCCAGGAGATTCTGCTCCATCTCCTTCTCGAATTCGGTCAGTTCATAACCCATGGACCACCCCCGGGTGAATAATAATCACAATGTAATATGAACATGAAACACACAATCGTCAAGAACAAAATGAACAATTGTTCGAAAAAACACAGTTTAATTCAGTTTACTGCAATTCATCTCTTCGGTTTGGTCGTATCGCGGTCCGGGAACATGATGTCATCGGCGAATTCGAACTCGTTCTGGACGTTCCTCTGGCCCTTCTGGCCCTTGCCGTTTCTGCCCGCTTTATGCACCCTTCTCCTGTTCATCCTCTCCTTGTCCTGCTTCTTGTAGGATCTGCCTGAGCTGATGAGCATGGCCACCGGTCTGGTGTAGTCCACGTTGGCGCAGATTATCTGCACAACGCTGAGAAGAGGAACGGCAAGGAACATTCCGACAATGCCCCACAGGAAGCCGAAGATGGCCAGCGCCACAAGGATGATGAACGGGCTGAGGTTCAGGCTGTTCCCGCTGAGCTTCGGATCCAGGAAGTTGCCTATTATGTTCTGAACCAGAATCGTGCTCACCGCAACGAAGATTATCGGCCCCAGAGACGGTGCGAACTGAATCAGGCTCATCAGGATCATCAGGACGGTGATCAGGATGCTTCCGATTGTCGGTATGAAGTTCATAATGATCGCCATGACTCCCCACAGCAGCGCGAAGTCCAGCTTGATCACAATTGCTATCAGATAGAACAGTATTCCTGTGATGACGCTGACGAAGACCTTGATCGAGATGTATCTCGAGACCTGCCTGACGATCCTGTCCCAGACCGTGGAGACCTTGCCCTTGCCCCTGTCGTTGTCGCTGTACAGGGTCTCGTTCTCCTCGTCCTCCACGAAGTTCAGGAACTTGGGCACTATCATATGCCTCTCACCAAGGAGGAAGACCGTCATCAGAATTATGATCACAACATTGCTCACGATGCTTATGGCCGAACTGGACACCTGCCTCAGAACCGGCATTATCACCCCGCCTACCCAGTCTATGTTCAGCGTGGAGAAGAACGACGTGTTCTCAGGGATCTCGATCCATCTGGATGCGATGCCGGTCAGAAGACCGTCAAGGTCGTTTATCCTGTCGGAATAGGCCGGAACCTTCTGTATCAGGAGATCGACGGTGAAGAAGACGAACCAGACGAAGAACAGCACCACAACTATCATAACAAGGACCGCAATCACCGTCGCAAGCGCCGCCGGGACCTTGGCCTTCTCCAGGGCGGTCACAAGCGGAAGAACCAGCAGGAATATGAACACTGAAAGCAGAATCCTCGTCGTGACGGTGGATGCGACCTTGCTGATGCCCAGGATGGCAAGGATCAGCATTATTATAAGCAAAACCTTTATGGAGCGTATGTTCTTCTCAGTCTTCTCATTCATGGTAAGCATCATAAACCACCTTGGAAATTCCCGCAATATGGCATAGAATGTGCGCATGGACAATTCTAGCAACCTGGACCGCATAGAGATCATCCTCTGCGACACCCAGGATGGAGCCAACATCGGCAGCGTCTGCCGGGCAATGAAGACAATGGGGCTGACCCACCTGACTCTGGTCACCGACCGCATCTACGACGAGGAGCGTGTGCGCACACTTGCCCTCCATGCCTACGACCTGTACCAGAACCGCAGGGAGTTCACGGACCTAAGGGACGCGATCTCCGACAGCATCCTGTCAGTGGCGGCGACCCGCAGGGTCGGAAAAGGCAGGAAGACAAGCCGCATCAGCCCTGAGGAGCTTGCGGACCTTGTTGGAGGCCTTGGAGCCGGAAAGGTCTCCGTTGTGTTCGGCTGCGAATCCAACGGGCTCTCCGACGAGCAGGTACGTGCCTGCTCCACGGTCGTCACCATCCCTACAAGCGACAGGTTCCCGTCTCTGAACCTTTCGCAGGCGGTCCAGATAATCTGCTACGCCCTCTTCCAGCGGTTGAGACCCTTTGCAAACCAGTCTAATGTAGTGTCCTCAAAGCGCACAGACGATGCATCTTCTCTGTGCATCAACGAACTTGAGGCCTTCGGATATTTCAAGAACGACGACGAGGCTGCATTCACAAAGGAGTTTCTGGCATCGATCATGCAACGCGCCGGAATTACGGAGGGAGAGGTCCAGAGGTTCGAGAAGATCTTCACCAAGACGCACAGGATCGCGATCCACAGGAATTCAAATCAAGGAGAGAAATAGATGAAGAAGACCGTTATGAGGAAGTACGCACAGCTCATAGCCAAGTGCGGAGTCAATGTCCAGAAGGGACAGGAAGTCATAATAGTGGCCGAGTTCGACCAGCCGGAGTTCGTCAGGATGGTCGCCGAGGAGTGCTACAGGCTTGGCGCCAAGAAGGTGCGCGTTGACTGGACTGACCAGAAGATGTCCAAGATCCACACAAAGTACCAGAGCCTTAAGACCATGTCCACAATGGAGAAGTGGGAGGAGGAGCGTTGGCAGCACAACGTGGATGTGATCCCCTGCCGCATCTACATAGAGTCCGAGGATCCGGACGGGCTCAAGGGCGTTGACATGAACAAGGTGCAGAAATCCAGACAGGCGCTCTACCCGATCATAAAGAAGTACCGCGACCAGCTTGAGAACAAGTACCAGTGGTGCATAGCTGCAGTCCCCGGAGAGGCATGGGCCAAGAAGCTCTTCCCAGAGCTGTCAAGGCACCAGGCAGTCGAGAAGCTCTGGGAGGCCATCCTCATGACAAGCCGTGTGACTGACGATCCGATCAAGGCCTGGGAGGACCACAACGCCGACCTTGCAAAGCGCTGCGCATATCTGAACAGGCTCGGAATCGACGAGCTCCACTACCAGGCAGCAAACGGCACAGACTTCACAGTCGGTCTCATGGAGAAGTCCCGCTTCTGCGGCGGTGGGGAGACCTCTCTCCAGAACATCTTCTTCAACCCGAACATCCCTTCAGAGGAATGCTTCACATCCCCGAAGCGCGGCCGTGCAGACGGAATCGTGTACGCCACAAAGCCGCTCAGCTACCAGGGCCAGCTCATAGAGAACTTCTGGATCCGCTTCAAGGACGGTAAGGCCGTGGAGTGGAATGCGGAGAAGAACAACGAGATGCTGACCAAGATGCTCACAATCGACGAAGGCGCAAGCTACCTCGGCGAGTGCGCCCTTGTTCCGGTTGACTCACCGATCTCCAACAGCGGCCTTCTGTTCTACAACACACTCTTCGATGAGAACGCAGCCTGCCACCTTGCAGTCGGCAGAGGCTTCCCGGACTGTGTCGAGGGCTTCGAGACCATGTCCCTTGAGGAGGTCAGGGCCCTTGGAGTCAACGAGTCCATGACCCATGTGGACTTCATGATCGGCTGCGACACCATGAACATCACCGCAAAGTGCCGTGACGGCAAGACCGTCCCTATCTTCAGGAACGGCAACTGGGCATTCTGACAATACATGAAGTGATCGGTTCAAGCAGGGTTCGTCTCAGGATGCGCCCTGCTTTTTTTTAGTCTTTAGTCAGCTTTTCCAGGCTTTTCTCTTTCATCGATCTGATGCGCCGAACATTTTCCAGATT
>JAFVFA010000021.1 GCA_017475725.1 Spirochaetales bacterium | reverse complement strand
TGTCCTGATGTCTTTCTCTATGGGGCACATGATGTGGTCGTGGCCCATTCCTGCATGGTTTGAGGGGAACTGCGTTGCCCTTGGCCTTCTCCAGCTGCTGCTTGCCGCAATTGTGATGGTCATAAACCAGAGATTCTTCATAAGCGGGTTCAGAAGCCTTGCCCACGGGGCACCGAACATGGACACTCTGGTGGCCATGGGTTCTACCGCCTCTTTCGTTTGGAGCACCTATGTGCTGTTCGCCATGACAAAGGCCCAGCAGCTTGGCGATGCGGCCAGGGCCATGTCATACATGCATGAGCTCTACTTCGAGTCCGCTGCCATGATCCTTACCCTGATCACAGTAGGCAAGATGCTGGAGGCGCATTCCAAGGGAAAGACCACGGACGCATTGAAGAGCCTCATGCGACTTGCCCCGAAGAACGCCACAGTCATACGTGACGGGCAGGAGGTTGTAGTAGGCATAGATGAGGTCCGCAAAGGGGACGTCTTCGTTGTCCGTCCAGGGGAGAGCATCCCGGTTGATGGAATTGTTCTGGATGGAAGCAGTGCGGTCAATGAGGCTGCACTGACCGGTGAGAGCATCCCGGTAGACAAATCCATCGGCGACCAGGTGTCTGCGGCAACCATCAACCAGAGTGGATTCATAAGGTGTGAAGCCTCCAGGGTCGGGGAGGACACAACCCTTTCACAAATCATCAAATTAGTCAGTGATGCTGCGGCTACGAAGGCCCCAATTGCCAAGATAGCCGATAAAGTTTCGGGTATATTCGTTCCTGTGGTCATCGCAATTGCCCTGATTACAACAATTGTCTGGATGTTCATAGGGAAGCCTTTCGGCTATTCCTTGGCCAGGGGAATCTCCGTCCTGGTAATAAGCTGCCCATGTGCCCTGGGTCTTGCGACCCCTGTGGCAATCATGGTCGGCAATGGTCTGGGTGCCAGGAACGGGATCCTTTTCAAGAACGCCTCTGCACTGGAGCAGACGGGAAGGGTTGAGATTGTGGCAATGGACAAGACAGGGACAATCACTAACGGGAACCCTGAGGTGACCGATGTCGTCCCGGCCTCCGGCTATGATGAAAGATCCCTTCTCAGAATTGCCGCCGCTCTGGAGTCCAGAAGTGAGCATCCGCTTGCAAAGGCCATCATGCACAGATCAGAGGACATGGACCTCGATGTTCCGGAGGTGTCCGGGTTCTCGGCTCTGCCGGGTAACGGACTTCAGGCCGAACTTGATGGGAAAACCGTTTTGGGCGGAAGCCTGAAGTACATAGGCGGCAAGGTGGTCATCCCTGAATCTGTCAGGGAGCAGGCTGACAGACTCGCCTCCCAGGGCAAGACTCCGCTTCTGTTTGCAGATGGGGACGTGCTTGCCGGAATCATAGCGGTTGCCGATACGATCAAGGAGGATGGCAGACAGGCCATAGAGGAACTCAGGAACATGGGTATCCGGGTCATTATGCTCACTGGAGACAATGAGAGAACCGCGAAGGCCATAGGAGAGCAGGCCGGTGTGGACGAGGTCATCGCAGGTGTACTCCCTGACGGAAAGGAGAACGTTGTGCGGAGGCTTGGGGAGCAGGGCACTGTGGCCATGGTCGGTGACGGGATCAACGATGCACCTGCCTTGACCAGAGCGGACATAGGAATGGCAATAGGAGCAGGGGCGGATGTGGCAATAGATGCCGCTGATGTGGTCTTGATGAAGAGCCGCCTCCTTGATGTCCCTGCAGCCATCAGACTCAGCAGGGCAACGCTCAGGAACATCCACCAGAACCTGTTCTGGGCGTTCTTCTACAACGCAATCTGCATTCCGCTTGCAGCTGGATGCTTCGTCGCGTTCGGCCTGACGCTGAACCCGATGGTCGGTGCTGCCGCAATGAGTCTGTCCAGCTTCTGTGTGGTGACCAATGCACTGAGACTCAATCTCTGCAGAATCCATGATTCCGGCAGGGATAGGAGAATAAAGACTTCCAAGAGAAAAGAGGAGACGACTGAGATGACAAGGACTATGGATATTGATGGAATGATGTGCCCGCATTGCGAGGCAAGGGTCAAGAAGGCTCTTGAGGCAGTGGATGGAGTGAAGTCTGCAGAGGTCAGCCATGAGAGGAACTCCGCTGTGGTGACCGTTGAGCCTTCCGTTTCCGATGAGGCCCTTGCAAAGGCTGTAACTGATGCCGGTTATGAGGTGAAGGGTATAAACTAACTAACGAACCACCCACTGCTTTTGGAACAGGTTAACTATTGAAAACGATCGCTGTTGGCTGTAGATTTTTATTGACAGTGCTTTATGGTCTGTCAAAAAACAACGGGGATACAGAACAACAATGATTGAACTCAAGGAATACACCCTCACCACGATGCTGGAGTCAGCCACTGCGGCATTCAGGAACCTGATAGCGCTTCAGACCTGGCGTGATGAGGGAAGCAGGATAACATACGGTGAGCTTCTGGAGCAGACCTTCAGCTTCGCGCAACACATTGTGGCTGAGGGGCTCTCAAAGGGAGACAGGGTCGCGATATTGGGTGAGAGCTGTCCGCATTGGGGTCTCTCTTATCTTGGAGTCAACCGCGCCGGTTGCGTCACTGTACCCATACTGCCCAACTTCAGCAGGGACGAGGTCCAGGGGATCCTTGCCCACAGCGAGGCCAAGCTTGTTGTCGTGAATGCCAAGAACGCATCAAAGGTGGTTGGAGCCAACGTTCGCATCATCAGGATGGAGGACCTTTTCCTGATAGATGACAGCAGCCTTGCCTTTTTCGATGGAAAGAACTTCAGCGATCTTGATGGCGTGGACACAAAGGGTGCTGTTCTGTCTGCATCGGACAAGGCGGTCCTTGCGGAAAGGCGTCTCGGAGAGGATGATGTGGTCTCCATAATCTACACAAGCGGAACCACAGGAACCCCCAAGGCAGTCATGCTGACCAACAGGAACGTGGTATGGAATGCCTACGTCTGCTCAACTCCGTTCATAAAGATCACTCCGGGTTGGAATGCCCTTTCAATCCTTCCCATGAGCCATGTCTACGAATTCACTATAGGATTCCTGCTTCTTCTTATCAACGGGGTGCAGATAGTCTATCTTGGAAAGGCTCCAAGCACAGACTCCCTGATGCCCGCCTTCAAGGAGGTACAGCCGGAGATCATGCTGTCCGTGCCTCTTCTCATCGAGAAGATCTACAGAAGGGCCCTTGCCCCGAAGATCAAGGAGGGCACCAAGCTCGGGAAGTTCGCTCGCAACAAACTCACTGCGCCAATCGTCTACAGGATAATAGGGAAGAAGGTCAAGACGATCTTCGGTGGAAGACTGAAGTTCTTCGGTGTGGGCGGCGCCCCGTTCGATGCGGAGGCTGAAGCCTTCTTCCACAGAATCCACCTCCCATATGCATTGGGCTATGGGCTGACGGAGACATCTCCGTTCATTGCAGGTTGCGGTCCAAAGGACCAGGTCGTAGGAACCCTCGGTCCCATCCTTGCAGGTCTTGACGTCAAGCTTGACCCTGAAACGGACGAGGTCCTGATAAAGGGACCATCGGTCATGAAGGGGTACTACAAGAACGAGGCCCTGACCAGAGAGGTCTTCACAGAGGACGGCTACTTCAGAACCGGAGACATAGGGGAGTTCCGCAATGGAAGGCTTGTGATCAGAGGGCGTTGCAAGACCATGATCCTTGGCCCGTCAGGGGAGAACATCTACCCTGAGAACATCGAGTTCCTGATCAACTCGGAGGAGGCTGTTGTTGAGAGTCTTGTCATCGATGACGAAGGTGGACTGACTGCAATGATCCGAATTGATGCCAAGGCTCTAAAAAAGAAAGGTATAGTTGCAGTTGATGCCATCGAAAGCTACCTCAATATTGTCAAAAGTCGTGTGAATGAGAAATTGTCGTCATTCAGCAAGATACGGAAGGTGGAGATTCAGGAAGAGCCTTTCGAGCGCACTCCAACCGAGAAGATAAAGAGATTCCTGTATCAGCGGAAGAGGAAGTAGAAGACTCCAATCTTGAACATTTGGGACATGTGATGTAGTTTTCTCTAAGGAGAGCATCACATGTCTGAACTCATAACCCTAGTCATACCTTTCCTGGGAACCACACTCGGCTCCGCCATGGTGTTCCTTCTGAGGAACAGGATCAGCGGCAGGACGGAGAAAGTCCTGCTTGGATTCGCCGCCGGAGTGATGGTCGCGGCATCCGTCTGGTCTTTGCTCATACCTTCCATCTCAATGGCAGAGGCTCAGGCCAAAGTGGCATGGGTGCCCGCCACTGTGGGCTTCCTTGCAGGTGTCGCCTTCCTTCTGGTCCTTGATGATGTTATCCCGCACCTGCATGCCTATGCGGATTCCCCGGAGGGCATCAGGACGAACAAGGTGTCCAAGAACGCAAAGATGTTCTTCGCAGTGACTCTCCACAACATCCCAGAGGGGATGGCCGTCGGCGTGGCCTTTGCAGGTGCAATGGCATCCGGTTCGGGAATCTCCGCCACTGCAGCAATGGCTCTCTCAATCGGAATAGCGATCCAGAACTTCCCCGAAGGCGCAATAATCTCAATGCCTTTGAGGGGAGAGGGCATGGGAAGGTCAAAGGCCTTCCTGTTCGGGACCCTCTCAGGTGCCGTTGAACCTCTTGCCGGATTCATCACAATTCTGTTTGTCGCCAAACTGACTGCAATCCTTCCCTATCTTCTTGCCTTCGCCGCTGGTGCGATGCTGTATGTCGTGGTCGATGAGCTCATCCCGGAAAGCCAGGAGGGGAAGCACAGCAACATGGCCATAGTGGCCTTTGCCATCGGATTCGCCGTCATGATGGTCCTGGATGTAGCCCTTGGCTGAGGAGGGGAAAATGAAGATTCTTGTGATTGACGGACAGGGTGGACGCATTGGAAAGTCCCTGATAGAGAAGATACGTGAGGCCTCGATCGACTGCTCCATAACGGCAATCGGAACCAATTCGCTTGCAACATCTGCCATGCTGAAGGCCGGCGCAGACAACGGTGCCACAGGAGAGAACCCTGTCGTCATCGCCTGTCGCCATGCAGAGGTCATCATCGGGCCCGTGGGCATAATTGCGGCTGATTCCATGCTTGGGGAGATAACCCCCAGAATGGCGGAGGCTGTGGGTCAGAGCGATGCCCGCAAGATCCTGATCCCTGTGAACAAGTGCTTTGAGGTCGCTGGAGTCATCGAGAAGTCACTCTCAGAGTACATAAACGATGCAGTCAGCCTGCTCAAGGCCTGAACACCACATCAAACCGTTCGAGCACAATCAGCGAATCCTCTGTGAATTCCATCCTTGCGTCGCTCAGTTCCTTTCTGAAGAAGCTCTCATGGACCTCTCTCCAGAGTGCAAGTGACAGGTCCCCTTCGCCCTCGGCCCTTGCATGGCTCTCATCCACATCCCTGAACGGAACAACCCTGACATCGGTATTCACTATGATGCAGACAGCCTGATCCGCGGAGTCAAGTATTACGCTGTAGTCACCGACCTTTGGTATGTCCTCATTGTCATAGGCATACAGGTCATAGGCCGAGGCGGTCGCGGTCTTCCTCCCCTCCAGCACAAGGGCAGCCAGCTTGTCCGGTGCATCACCGAAGGACCATGATTCATATTCGTTTGTCCTTGCTCTGCCGGTTTTGGTGAACCGCAACCACATCTCCCTATCCGTCATGTTGCAAATGCTCCTCAATCTGATATTATTTGGATAGAAAAAATGTGCCGTCAAGGCTTGAGGGGCTCGATGAAGGATAAAGTCAGAGGTAAAAGTACAGTCAGCAGAGACATTGTCCTGATTCTGGCCCTTGCGGTGGTGGGCTTGGGCCTGCTTCTTGCCATGCAGCTGGGTGGAAGGGCAGGTGCCTATGCAGTTGTCGAGCTTGAGGGTTCGGAGATCGCCAGATACCCTTTGGACTGCGACGGTGTCTTTGTCCTGAACGGAGGCACGAACACCTTGGAGATCCTTGGCGGCAAGGCCAGAATGCTCCATGCGGAATGCCCTGACAAGCTCTGCGTGAAGATGGGATGGGTCAGGTTCTCCGGGCAGAGTCTGGTCTGCCTTCCGGAGCGCATTTCGGTACGGATAGTGGGAGGCAGGTCCTCCGTGGATGTGGTCAACTAGGAGGCTGGTCTTGAAGACAAGGGAAATAGCTGAGACCGGACTTCTTATTACACTTGCCATGGTCCTTTCCTATGTGGAGAGCCTGATACCTGCATTTGTGGCAATCCCCGGCATCAAGGTGGGGCTGGCCAACATAGTCGTCGTCTATGCTCTCTACAGACTGGATTTCAAGCATGCGTTTCTGATCTCTCTTCTGAGGGTGCTTCTTTCAGCCCTTCTGTTCGGAACTGTTCTTACCTTGGCCTATTCGGCTGCCGGGGCGTTTCTGTCTCTGGTCGGGATGTCGATTCTGAAGAGGACCGGTCTGTTCGGAACCACGGCGGTAAGCGTTTCAGGGGCTGTCCTGCACAACCTTGGTCAGATTGCGGTTGCAGCTGCGCTGCTCGGAACCGGAGCGCTTTTCTATTATCTGCCTTTCCTGATCATCAGCGGGGTCGTCACAGGTGTGGTCATAGGTCTTGTCTCGGCAATGCTTATCAGAAGGGTCGGCAAGGGACGGGAGGATTGCAATGGCTCTGATTGAACTTCAGAATGTAAACTTCCCGTTCCATGGGGGAGGCGGTCTGTCAGACGTTTCCCTGAAGATCGAAAGGGCTGGTTTTGTGGCTGTGTTAGGTGGCAACGGAGCAGGCAAATCAACCTTGGCCAAGATTCTCAATGCACTGATCTCCCCGACATCCGGAAGGATTCTGGTTGATGGGAGGGAAGAGAAGGATGCCTATGCAATCAGGCGCAAAGTGGGACTTGTTCTCCAGGACCCGGATTCACAGATGGTCGCGGACACCGTGGAGGATGATGTGGCCTTCGGCCCGGAGAACCTTGGACTCGAACCGGAAGACATTGAAAGCAGGGTGAGGGAGAGTCTGCAGATCTGCGGAATAAAGGAGCTTGCCGGCCGTTCACCTTCCAGACTCTCAGGAGGACAGAAGCAGCTTGTTGCCATAGCAGGTGCCATTGCCATGCACCCTGATTGTCTGGTGCTCGACGAGGCGACTTCCATGCTGGACCCCGAGGGTAGGAGGATGGTCCTGTCAGCAATCGGAAGACTCAACGGAAACGGTATGTCCGTTGTCATGATGACCCATGATCCGGAGGAGGCGGCCTTGGCCAAATCAGTTGTTGTGCTGGACCATGGAAGGGTCGTCTTGGAAGGACTGCCTTGCGATGTGTTCGGGGCTGAAAATGGATTGGACGAATTTGGTGTGGATATACCAATGGTCTATAAGCTCAGAAAAGCATTGAAAAATAGCGGAGTATTCCTTGATAAGGACATTGATACTATGGACAAGATTGTCAAGGAACTGGAAAGAAGGAGAAATGGATGCTGAGGGATGTGACTCTTGGAAGATACTATCCAACAAGTTCCTTCCTCCATGGACTTGATCCCAGGACAAAGCTGGCAGGTGCTGTCCTGTATGCTGTGTCCGTCTTCATTGCCTCCTCACCAATCTCTTTTGCAGTGTCATTTGCAGCTCTCTGTCTTCTGATGCTGCTGTCACGTGTCCCTCTCAGGTACATGCTCAGAGGTCTGGCACCGGTATGGGCTGTCATGTGCATGGTCTGCCTTCTGAACATCTTCATCCACAGCGGAAGTGCCTGGCGTGTATTGCTGATTGCAGGAAGGATGGTGGAGCTTGTCTTCATATCCAATCTCGTCACTCTGACCACAAAACCAAAGAGCCTGTCAGACGGCATGGAGAAGGCCCTGAGATGGCTCGGGCTCTTCAAGGTCCCTGTCCATGACCTCGCAACCGCACTCAGCATTGCCCTTAGGTTCATACCGATCCTTGCAGACGAGGCTAGGCATGTGATGGATGCGCAGAAGGCCAGAGGTGCGGACCTTGGCAAGGGGAGCATCCTTAATAGGGCAAGGGCCCTTGCTCCTGTTCTTGTGCCTATGTTCGTCTCAGCATTCAGGAGGGCAGATACCCTGTCCATCGCAATGGAGTCAAGACTGTACGGATCTGGTAAGGTGGGCCATCTCAGGCCGCTTGCATATGGAAGGGAGGACGCTGCCGCCTACATTTGCATTCTGACATACTTTGCCGTGATGATCCTTCTGAAGGGGGCAGGGCTATGATGGAACTCAAGCATGTCTCCCATGTCTATGACAAGGGTCTTCCGTTCGAGACAAGAGCCTTGAATGATATCTCCTTTGAGGTTTGTGATGGCGATTTTCTTGGTATTGCAGGCAGAACAGGCAGTGGAAAGTCAACTCTGATACGGATCATGGCCTCTCTCATCGCTCCTACAGGCGGATGTGTTGCGCTGGAGTCAGGAAAGAGGGTGGGCATCTCCTTCCAGTTCCCTGAGCA
>JAFVFA010000204.1 GCA_017475725.1 Spirochaetales bacterium | reverse complement strand
TAGCAGACCTGGACAACGTCATCTGCGGACACGTCCGCGGCCACAAGGGCCCTTGCGACGCAGTCGTTCCACAGCTCCAGGTCATCACGTGTGTAGTAGGCCACAACACGCTTTCCGGTGGTTCCGCTTGTGGAATGGATCCTGACGCAGTCCTTCCTGGGGACGCCTCTCAGGCCGTCAGGATATGACTCCCTGAGATCGTCCTTGGTAAGGAACGGAAGCTTGTGCAGGTCCGAGATCCCCCGGATGTCATCCGGGCATACACCGGCCTGCTCCATCTTCCTTCTGTAGTATGGGACATTGTCCCAGACATGGCGCACCTGGGAGACGAGCCTTTCGTCCTGCAGACGTCTGATCTCGTCCCTGGAGGCACATTCCATGTCCTTCTGGTAGTATTTCTCCATCTTGTCAGTTGTTCTTGATGTGAACGTCCAGCTGGTTGAATGGGATCACGATGTTGTTGGCCTCGAAAGCCTTCTGGACACCGCTGAGAAGATCGAAGTATGTGTCCCAGTACTGGGAGGACTTCGTCCATGCCCTCATTGTGACCTTGACGCCGTTTCCTGCACCGTAGTCGCTGACTCTGACGAATGTTGCCGGATCCTTCAGGACCTTCTCATCCGCATCGCAGACCTCTCTGATGAGCTTCTTGACCAGCTCAGGATCGTTGCCTGCAACGGAGAAGTTCAGGTCGACACGGCGGATGTCCTTCTCTGTGTAGTTTGTGATCGAACCGCTTGAGAGAGCGCCGTTCGGAAGGTGGACGACCTTGTTGTCGAGTGTGACGATTGTTGTGGAGACGATCTTGATGTCCTCTACCACACCCTCAGTTCCCTGTGCTGCAATGTAGTCGCCGATCTTGAACGGGCGTGTTGCAAGGATGAGGATTCCACCGGCGAAGTTGGAGAGAGCGCCGTTGACTGCCATGCCGATTCCGACACCGAGTGATGCGATCAGTGCCGCAAGGCCTGTTGTGTCAATTCCAAGGTAGCCGATCAGGCAGCAGAGCACGACGATCTTTGCCACGATGCGACCTGCATAGGCAAGGGTCCTTGTGATTGTCTGGTCGAACTTCTCGCTCTTGTTGAGCTTCTTCTCGATCCTTCTGGACACGACCTTGATCAGCTTGAATGCGATGATCATGATGATGAGGGCTATGACGATCTTGATTCCGCTTGTCATTGCCCAGTTCTTGAGAGACTCAAGAATGCCGGCATTAGAAGTTGTTGCTGCAGTAGCTTCTTCCATATCAGTATTCCTCCTGAATAAAAATGCAAATTTTCATCTGATAATTTATATTAAAGGCAGTTCCATGTTCAATCGCTTGGGAGACAAAAAGGAAAAGGGACCGCGCTTTTTGAACTGCGCAGTCCCCCTGAACCTATATGGCTGTCTTTTTCAGAAGCTGTATGTCACGCCTGCAAAGACATCGAAACCGTACTGGAAGTATTTCCCGTCAAACACGTCTTTAAACAAGGAAATGTTCTTTTTTGTCTTCTCGTCAGTGTTGAGGAAATGCCAGGCGAACTTGCCTCCAAGGGTTACAGCTATCTCATCATTGATGCTGTAGCCTACTGCAGCCTCTGCAGCGATTCCCATCCTGATGTTGAAGACATTCCATTCCTCATCATCGCCTTTATCGTTTTTCAAGGAAGTAAAGGATAATAAACCAAGAGCTTTCCAAGCAGCCTTCTCTGCCGCCTTCAAGACAACCGCGGCATCGGCTCGATTGGATGTCGTTCACTTCAGGTACTTGTCTATTATCTCATCTATGCTCTGCGGAAGAAGCGGGTGCCTGGAGTCCTCATGGGTCACAAGAAGGTCCTCTCCTATCGTGTACCCGGCATCAATGATGCGCATGAATCTGTTGAAGTTCCTTTTGCAGTAATCAGGGTCATCCATCTTCCCGAGATGCTCCCAGAAATACACTTTCCGGGTTCTCCTGTTCAGCACCTGGAAATCAGGATGGATGGTATCGCTGTCCCAAGGATCGAAGTCCATTGATCCATAGCCTATTATGTTGCCGAAATCGTCATACATGACATCAGTCTTGTCTATTGTGGCACTCGGATTGAATGCCGGCTCATAGACGTAGGGGATTCCCTTCTGGAACAGCCTGTCAGCTATCATCACCTCGCTCTTGGAGCCGACATAGTCCCCACGCATCGTCTCATACTTGTGGTAGTCATCCTTTGCATTCTTCCGCCGCCTTTTTGTGAGGCCGTTGCTTTCCTGCCACTTCCTTGCAAAGCCTTCTTCCGTAAGCTCAGTCAGCACCGCATTCTCTTTTATGACCGCCGGGATGCTCTCCATGACCTTGTCGATGTCACTTTTGTCAGGATCCTTCTCAAGGACAGCCAGACAAACCTCAAGCTGTCTCTTCTCAATAATGGCAGCGGATTTCAGCTTCTTGTTGACGTAAAGGGATGCCAGCTCCTGGATCTGCTTGGTGTCAGACTGATTGACATAGACCTGTCTACCGTCCTTGAAGCGACAGTAGAACGCAGGCTTTCCATTCGGCATCTTCAAGTTCAATGTCATGTCGGATGGATGCACAGTTTTAATGAAGCTATCAAGTTCCTCTGCAGTTTTCTCAAGTATCTCTGTGATTACAGTCTTGTTCATATTCAGATTGTAATCTTTTTTCGTCTAAAATCAATAAAAAAAGATAAAATCTTATCTTTTTGACCGAAAAAACGGCAAAAAAGATAAGCCGCTTCATCTGTCAGGCTGACTGACCTGCAAAACTGCAGCGCCACGTGCAATCATCCAGCCGCTTTCTTTCTCCTGACCGCCTTGAGGACAACAAGGACCAGACCGCAGGCCAGGATGGCCCAGGAGACCCAGACACAGATGTGTGCGCTAAGGTCAACAGTCCGGGTGTAGAGCGTGGTTCCGTAGGTCTCTCCGCTGTAGACGGGGACGGTCCAGATCTTCCAACCCATCTTGAACGGGGTCATCTCGCCCTGGATGGTACCATCTGGGGTGATCAGGCAGGTCATGCCGCTGTTGGTGCCGCGCAGAGTTGTCCTTCTGTTCTCGACGGACCTGAAGACCGCCATGGCCATGTGCTGGCGCTCCGCGGCCTCAGAGCCCGACCAGGAGTCGTTCGTCATGTTGATCAGCAGATCGGCGCCGTTTGCGATGAAGCCGGCGCAGACATCGCCGAAGACATCCTCGAAGCAGATTGGAGTGGAGAACGTTATGCCGTTGGAGGTCTCGAAGACCACGGGCTCAGTGCCCTTCTCCCACCAGTGGTAGTCGTTCGCCTTGAGCAGGTTGTACAGCCACGGAAGCTGCTTCTCGTACGGGAAGTGCTCGGTGAACGGCACAAGGTGCTGCTTCAGGTACTGGGTCTTGATCTCTCCATCATCGAAGAGAATGACCGAATTGTAGACTTTCTTGTTCCAGTTCCCTTCCTCGTCATACGGCGGAAGGCTCTCGTCCTTGATTGTGCTGGACGGGTTTCCGGTCAGAAGCGGGATGTCCAGCTCCGTACCGAACTTGACGAAGTCGTTCACAAGGTTCTGGATCTTGCGCAGATAGTCGAACCCGGAGCCCTCGTCATCACCCTCGTACGGGTAGTTGGTGTACCAGTCCACAGACGGGACGAAGGCAGTCTCAGACCAGACTATCAGGTCCGGTTTCTGCAGCATCGCCTCAAGGGACATCTTCTCAAGGTTTATGAAGTTCCTCTTGTATGTGTCGTAGCCGCCCTTCCAGGAGTCGGCGTTGTGCTGCACTGTGGCAACGCGGAACGATTCGTCCTCATCGGCATTCCTCCAGAAGCTGAGCGACACCATTCCGTAGATGACCTGGGCAAGGACCAGAACCACGTAGATGATCAACGTGACCTTGTGGAACAGGATGTGGCGCCAGAGGCCATCGGAATGCTCCACGCGGGTTTTGCTGAAGTGGTCGCAGCACCAGTTGCCGAGGAAGGCCTGAGGCAACGTCATCATGAAGGTCAGGCCCCAGATGCCGAACAGGTCGACGAACTGTATGAGGACCTTGTAGTTGTAGAAGGCATAGGCCACCGTGCCGTAGGGATAGCCGGCGAACCAGTTCTGTGAAAGGTAGGCGTATGCAACCCAGAAAACCGACTGGATGACGTGCACAAGGCGGCCTTTCAGGACATCGCCCAGCCATCTGTCCGCAGCCTTGAGGGCAAAGAACAGAGGCACCATCTCGGCACCCTTGATCAGGGTCACTATCAGTATGGCGAACGGGTGGAACGATGTGAGCCAATAGTTGAATATGGCATAGTAGACGAATCCGAACAGGAATCCATATACCCCCACCAGCCTCCAGCTTGTGTTCTTTATCACAGCGAACACCGGAATCAGGGCTATCATGGCAAGCATCCCGAATCCGGTCCTCGAAATGAAGCTCGGATGGGCCATTGAGAGTACAAATGCGGACACTAACAACAGAACAACCTCAGAGCATACTGTTCTGAGGTTGCGCCTGCGTAGAACCTTGTCGTTTACGCTTAATATGTTTTTCATCGGATTGTCCAATTTCAGCTAGAAATCCTCAGTTGGGAACCCTCAGTCTTCCTGGCGAAGATTCCAGACGAAGTCCTTCAGCTCCTTTCCCGGGCGGAAAACAGCCACTCCGTGTGTGTCGACGGCCACAAGCTCTCCGGTCTTCGGATTGCGTGCCTTCTCTCTGCCCTTGCGTGTTCTGACCTCGAATGTGCCGAATCCGCGGAGCTCGATTATCTTCTCCTCCTTCAGTCCGTCCTTGACTTCCTCGAAGAACTCATCGACGATCTGATGGATGTCGTTTCTATTGATGCCAAGCTTGTCATGGAGATGCTCTATGATTGCAGCTTTGGTAAGTTTTGTCTTTTCCATAAGTGTCACCCCACTATATCTCTTAATTACAATCGTCTTGCCGGAACTCAAGCCATCTTGTTGAACTTGAGAGCCATTCTGGACTTCTTTCTGTCAGATGTATTGTGATGCACGACACCCTTGTTGACTGCTGAGTCCATGAGCTTGAATGAGAGTTTCATCTGCTTCTCTGCCTCTTCCTTGTTTCCAGCCTCAACTGCTGCATCGAATGCCTTTATTGCTGTGCGGAACTGGCTCTTTGTCTCGCGGTTTCTAAGTCTTCTGGCCTTGTTCTCACGATCTCTCTTATCTGCGGAACGATTCACGGTAACCTCCAAATATCTTTAGTAAGATAAATAATTTACTTCAAATTTTTGCGCCACAGGGAAAATGCGGCGCCTTCAAAACATATCACAGTCCTTAAAACTGGTCAATACAACACTTTAAATCAGTTTGTCAAAAAATCCTCAATAAAGCGCTGGGAGACCTCCCATCTGGCCTTCTCGTGGTTGTAGTACAGCTCGTCTCTGGGGATGACAAGCTGCCTGCCCTCTGGCCCGGAGACCGTCATCATGTGAGACAGGATGTTGATCTCAGTCACCTTGAACATGTCCCCCGCTATCTTCATGCGGCTGCCCTCGGCCGGATAGGCCTGCTTCTCCTCCAGGTAGAAATCGTACTCGTAGCTCAGACAGCACAGCAGCCTGCCGCACGGTCCGGAGATCTTCATGGAGTTCAGCGAAAGGTTCTGCTCCTTGGCCATCTTGATGGTCACGGGCTTCAGCTTGTCCGAGACGCAGTGGCAGCAGAAGTCCCTGCCGCAGACGGCAAGTCCGCCCAGCACCCTGGCCTCGTCTCGCACACCTATCTGCCTCAGCTCTATGCGCATCCTGAAGACGGAGACGAGGTCCTTGACCAGATCCCTGAAGTCAACCCTGTCCTCCGCTGTGAAGAAGAACAGGACCTTGGGCTCGCACAGAAGGAAGTGGGCCGTGACCAGCTTCATCTCAAGCTTGTGCTTGGCGATCTTCTCGCGGCAGATGCGGATGGCGTCCTTCTCCTCCTCCTTGTTGTCCATGTAGCGCTGGATCTCGTCGGGGGATGCCATGTGAGATATCCACTCCACGTCCCCGTCGACCTCAACCATCTCAGGCTCCTTGTAGGCCTGGTCCCAGATCCCGGTCTCGTCGATCTCCGGGTCTTCTGGCTCGATGGTCTCCCTGCGCTCCGACACGATCTCGAAGCTTGGGAGCGGACCCATGTTCAGGCTCTGCCCGTCGGTCTCCACTATGACATCGCCGTCCTCGATCAGACCCGATGCCAGAAGCTCCGTGCCCTCCTCTCTGGGAGCAGGCCCGAAATGGCAGGCACCGAGGCAGCCTCTGCTCCCCGGCTGGTAGTCGTCATTGCTGAGCGATGCCGCAGAGCCCACCACCACGCCCATGTCAAGGCCGTACCTTGTGGGGGACACGACATAGGTGCCCGGATAGAAGACGCTCTCTGAGGCGCAGACCGTCAGGTCGTTGCTGCTTGGAGTCTTGACCAGATATATGTAAGCCCGCTGGGGCTGTTCGTTTCTCTTTTCCTTATCTTTCATATACAGATGAATATGATAGCTTAAGAAATCCTTTTCAACAAGACTCGTGCACTATCCTGACGTCAATCGCGATGTTCCCGTCGCTCCTGATCTGGATGTCCATGATGTTCTCGTCCAGGTCCCTTCTGTACACCGAGAGCTCGTGGCCCTCGTAGCACTCGTGGCGGTACTGGATCTCGAAGTCCACGATCCTCCGGCTCTCGAAGAACGACGGATTGAGGGCGTTGAGGACGTAGCGCACGTAAACCACATTGTTCACATGGTTCGAATAGTCGATGTCACTCAGCCTGAAATGGTCCGTGTACACCAGATCCTGCTCCCCAAGCTCCTCCTTTATGCGGAAGAACCTGAGCGGAACCGTCTCCGGCACATACTCCATGTCTGCAGGATAGCCGATGGTGTCTATGCGCCTGGGCTCACGTGTGGTGGCGTCTATGACGAACAGCTCCTGTCTGGCAACGAAAGAGAGGGATGGACCGCAGGTGAATGCGGTGTCGATCTCGGTCTTGTACCCATGTGTCTTGATCGATCCCGAGACGCCGGAGATGACATCCCCCCATGTGGGCGTCTTCACAAAGTGCAGTCTGGTCTTGGTTATGACCCACAGCGCGTTGTCCCTCTCCTTGCATGAGATGTTGTCGCATTTGAAGGTCTTGAAGTACTCCGTGTTCATCTCCTGCACAATCGAAGTCGCATTGACCAGATCAAGGGCAAGCCACCTGTCAGCCTGCGAATATGTTATCTCGAAAACCTTTCTGTACTCGTATCTCATATCCAGCTCCCAGGCGATTGTAGACGAAAGGGGCGCAAGTGTCGATGGACAAAAGGAGTCGGTTGTCCAAACAAGACAACGAGACCCCCGAAACCGGGGGTCCCATGAAGGCCGTTGATCGCAGCACGCTCACTTTGTGTAGGTGCAGTTCTTGTCGAACTCGATTGTGCCCTTGTAGTTCTTGATGTTGCCGCTGACGGTGATTGTGTCACCGATTGCAAGCTCGGCACCGCCTGAGAGTCTGTAGCACTGGATGATCAGATCATCGAGGCCGCCGACCTGGATGTTGACGGTGATGTTGCCGTACTGCTCGCTGTATGCGCTTGGGATTGCAACGATTGTACCTGTGACCTGTCTTGTTCCCTCCAGAGCCTTGCCGTCCTCGAGCTCGTAGGCCTTGAGGAGGGTCTTGACCGATCTGTAGGCGTCTGCGCTGACATATCTGCAGTTCTTGTCGAACTCGATTGTGCCCTTGTAGTTCTTGATGGTTCCGATGACTGTGATCGTGTCACCGACCTGGAGCTCCGCACCACCTGAGAGTCTGTATGCCTGGACCACGCGTGTGTCACCTGTCGGGATGATGTTGACGGTGATGTTGCCGTACTGCTCGCTGTAGACTGTCGGGATGGACTCTATTGTTCCAACGATGACCTGTGTGCCCTTCATGGCCTCGCCGTCAGCAAGGAGGAAGGCCTTCTCGAGCACTGCGCTCTGGTCTGGGATGTCGCCGTAACCGACAAGGGCCGGCTTGTTGAACTCGATTGTTCCCTTGTAGTTCTTGATCTCGCCCTCGACTGTGATTGTGTCGCCGATCTTCAGCTCTGCACAGCCATCTCCCGCAAGTCTGTAGCACTGGATGATGTTCTCAGCCATTGCACCGACCTGGATGTTGACTGTGATGTTGCCGTACTGCTCACTGTAGACTGTCGGGATCTCGGTGACGACACCTGTGAGTCTGACGTGCTTAGGAAGGGACTCGCCGTCGCCCAGCTTGTAGGCTGCAAGGACGATCTCCTCCATTGAAGGATCGGAGGAACCCTGCGGAAGGGTCTTGGGCATGGTCAGTGTGATCGAGTTGCCCTGTGCGTCCGAGACAACGGCTGTGAGGTTGTAGACGGTCTCCTCCGGAGCGGCCTCATCGATGTTGATCAGAACGACATGGTTCTCCTTGGCCTCGACTGCGACATACTCTGTGTCGGTTGACCAGGCGATGTCGAAGGCCTGACCCTTGACCTCGATGTGGTCATAGACCTCGTAGTCAGCGGTTGTCCTTGGAGCCGGGTTCTGCTTTGAGCTCTTGTCGTAGAGAGCCTTGATGTAGTCGGCTGCGTTCTCCAGCCAGCTCTCCTCCTTGACAGCCTCCTGTCCCGGGAGAGCATAGCCTGCGGCCTGCATATCCTCAGCAAGTCCCATTGCCATGACAGGCATGGCAACAAGAAGCATGAGTGCAACAATTGAAAGAATAACGATTGATCTCTTCATTGCTTACTTCCTTTTATTATTCGATGATCGTGATGTCCTTGGCGGACAGCACCTTTATCTGGTAGCCCCCATCGTAGTAGTCGACCACTCCGCGAACGCTGATCGTCCTGCCCTGGTAGGCATCGGCTGTGATCAGGTTCCTGTTGGAGTCCACGAGGACTCCGGTCCTTACCTTGACGTGGCTGCCATCTGATGAACATTCCAGCGTCATCGCACCGTAGGATGAGCTGTTGGGGTCGCTTGTGGTGGTGATCCGCTCGACCTTCAGGTTCCGGACCTCCACGGTGGTGTCCAGAGCCAGATAGCCGTAGTCGAACTCCATTGCCCCATCCTCAAGGTCAACGGTGACCTTGCCGGAGACCAGATCCCTGGCCGAGGTCAGCACATAGCCGCCCTGGTTCCCGTCGCTGATCTTCTGGATGTTGCCCGGATCCTTGGGCTTCATCTGCTTGTACTGCAGCCCGGCCACCTGATAGGTCTGCCCGGCCTCATAGTACTGCAGGGTCCCCACTATCCTGGAACGGTTGCCCACCGACAGGACATCGAGCCCTTTTCCAGGCAGATTGTAGCCGTAGAAGACTGATATCCCATAGTAGAGGCCTGTATCCGCATCGAAGTCCTCGATGTAGATGCTTGAGCCGTCGTTCATGGTTATCACGCCCTCGAAGGCCACCTTTATGCCGTTGTAGGCCTCGATGTTGCATCTGAGCTCCTGAAGGCTAAGCTCCACTGCGTCGCCGTAGTAGAAGTCCGGGTCCTTCTGGCCGGAGTAGACGTTCAGCTTCTGCTCCTTGGCGTAGTTCAGGGCAGCCATTGCAACCGTCCCGTAGCGGTTCTGTGCGGTGGATGACGCTATTGCCAGACCGTTCTGCAGAATCTCAATGTTGAGGTTGCGGTACTCGGAGTCCTCCGCGGTCCTGTACCAGACCCACACAAGGTATCTCCCACCTGTCGAGTCCGGATTCCATTTGCCGTCATCGGACTCTATGATTATGGAGGTGGCATTTGAGAGCCTTTCCCTTGTGAAGGCGGAGGCCTTCTTGCCCCACTCCTCTATCTTGCCTGTGGATTCAGGGGTGTTGATGGCAAGGTATCTGGCCTTCAGGACCCCGGTTGCGCTCACATCCTCAGGGACGTTGAAGTGGGTCGTGTCGCCGTCCACGAACTGGTGGACGGTCACTTCCTGCTTGGCGGTCTCCGATTTCATGTTGAGCTTCACCTCAGAGGCGAAGTCCCTTCCATCGGCAAGTGCGGAGAAGCACAGGAGGCAAAGTATCGCAAGAACAGCAGTGGTCTTCCGCATCTCAGTCCTCAGTTGTTGTACTCACACTCTTCGATCGCATCCTCGAATGCCTTCTTGATTGCGGCATCGTCTGTGAGGGTGAGACACTTGGCGATAAGGGCACCGACCTGGTCACGTGCTGTGGATGAGCCGTTGAAAGCCGGTGATGTGTAGTATGCGTCCTCCTGCTCGAGACAGACCTTGGCGGAGAGTGCTGTGACGTAGTTTCCACCGTCGGCGCTTGCCAGGAAGTCAGCATAGACCTCGTTCTCTGCGACTGACTTGATGACAGGGACATAGCCGGATGCCATTGCGAACTCGGCCTGGAACTCGACTGTTGTGGTCAGGTACTTGACGAAGAGCCATGTGGCCACGACTTCCTGTGGGTTGCTCTTTGCGAAGATGCAGAGGCTCGGACCCTGGGAGATGACCTTTCTGTTGCTCTCTGAGACCTGCGGGATGGTTGCGATACCAACCTCGAACGGATATGTGCCGTCAGCGTTTGCAGCCGGTCTCTGGTATGTTGCACCAGCAGAGGAGCCGATTGACATGTAGCTTGTGACACCTGTTGTCGAGGTGAACAGACCGGATGTGTAGGCGCCGTAGAGCTTCTGTGTTGTCAGGTAGCCCTTCTGGTACCAGTCTCTGAACATCTTCACGAATGCCACGTTCTGCTCGTTGTTGAACAGGTAGTGGGGCTCTGTTGCGCTTGTGTACGGGCTGTTGTACTGCTCGCACATTGTGATGAACCAGTTGGCCTCAGAGTCGTATCCGAGTGGGATCGAGT
>JAFVFA010000203.1 GCA_017475725.1 Spirochaetales bacterium | reverse complement strand
GGTCCGTGAGATGAAGAGGAAGAGCGGGTTCCCGGGCATGAGAGTGACACAGTTCGCATGGGATCTGTCAAACGGTTCGCTTGACACGACGAATGCATACCTTCCGCACAACTTCGAGCAGAACTGCGTAGCCTACACTGGGACACACGACAACGAGACGACACGTGGTTGGTTCGAGAACCTCAGCGAAGACTACAAGGACATTGTGAGAAGGTACTTCCAGAGCCCGAACGAAGACATTGTCTGGCAGATGATCAGAGGAGTCATCTCAAGCGTCGCAAACACTGCAGTGATCCCGATGCAGGACATCCTGGGGCTGGACAACTCCGCAAGGATGAACCTTCCCGCTTCCGTGGGAAGCGCAAACTGGTCATGGAGATACGATCCAAGCCTGATGCAGGATTGGATGATGGACAGACTCAGGGAGTTCATCACCCTCTATGGAAGGGCATAAACATTCCCAATTCGGAAAGAAATCCATCTATAACATTTAAGACAGGCCGTGGAAGTTATTCTACGGCCTGTCTTCATCTCAAGGCACTGTTGCAAGGGGTTGCGGTTTTCAGCCGAGTCTCTGAAGAAACCTCGTCCGGTGAATTGACACAAAGCAGGAAAAAAAGCAACACTTTGCCATGGACGAACTCAAAGCACGAATACTTTCGGAGGGCAAGGTCCTTCCGGGGGACATCATCAAGGTCGGGTCATTCCTGAACCACAGAGTCGATGCAGATCTGATGGGCAGAATGGCAGAAGAATTCGGAAAGCACTTTGACCTCTCAAAGGTCACATTGATCCTGACAATAGAAGCAAGCGGAATAGCTCTGGCGACAATCTGTGCGTACAAGTGGGGAAAACCGCTTCTCTATGCGAAGAAGGCCAAGAGCGACAACATCGAGAACGGTCTGTTCTGCAGTGAGATCTATTCCTACACCTACAAGAAGAACGTCACAGTCATGGTGGAGTCGGAGTTCATCAAACCTGAGGACCATGTACTTATCATTGATGACTTCCTTGCCAACGGTGAAGCCATAAGAGGTCTCACGGACCTGGTGAAGGAGGCCGGAGCCTCGCTGGAAGGCATAGGCATAGCAGTCGAGAAGGGATTCCAGGGAGGCGGAGACAGGTTCCGCAAGGCGGGAATCGACATCTACAGCCTTGCAGTCATAGATTCAGCAAGCGACTGCAAGATCAAATTCAGAGAGAACTGATATGGATGCTGGCACCGAGAAAGTACTGATCCTTGATTTCGGGAGCCAGTACAACCAACTTATAGCAAGACGTGTCAGAGAGATCGGGATCTACTGTGAAGTGAAGCCTTTCTCAATGGCATTTGACGAAATCACATCTTTCGGTCCTTTGGCGATAATCCTCTCCGGAGGACCTTCGAGCGTCTACGACGAAAAGTCCCCGAAGATAGATCCAAGGCTGTTCAGCATGGGGGTGCCCGTGCTCGGAATCTGCTATGGTGCTCAGCTCATGGCCTACACCCTTGGCGGCAAGGTAGTCCCGGCAGACAGCCTTGCAAACAGGGAATACGGCCGCACCGAAACGGAATTCGACACCGGTTCAGCGCTGTTCAGGAACATCACGCCAAGAAGCATCACATGGATGAGCCATGGGGACAGCGTCGAGCGGATACCTGATGGATTCAAGGCGATCGCACACTCTGCGGGTTGTCCGTTCGCAGGTTTCGAGGATACAAAAAGGAACTTCTATGCAGTCCAGTTCCACCCGGAGGTGAAGCACTCCGAGAAGGGCTTCGAGATCCTAAGGACCTTCCTCATTGACATTGCGGGGGCCAAGGCCCAGTGGTCCATGGCCAACTACAAACAGACGGCCATAGACTCCATAAGGTCCAAGGTCGGTGACGGCAAGGCGCTTCTGGCCCTCTCGGGCGGCGTTGACAGTTCCGTTGCCGCAGCTCTGATGTCCCAGGCCATCGGGGAGAAGCTCACATGCGTCTTCGTTGACCACGGCCTGATGCGAAAGGATGAAGGGGATCAGGTCGAGGAGATATTCAGCCACTATCCGGTCAGGTTCATAAGGGTCAATGCCCAGAAGCTCTTTCTGGAGAAGCTTGCAGGGGTCTCGGAGCCTGAGCACAAGAGAAAGATCATCGGAGAGGAGTTCATAAGGGTCTTCGAGAAGGAGGCCAAGAAGATAGGCAAGGTGGATTTCCTTGTCCAGGGCACGATCTATCCTGATGTTATAGAATCCGGCCTTGGAAGCAATGCGGCGGTGATCAAGAGCCACCACAATGTCGGAGGACTTCCGGACTACGTGGACTTCAAGGAGATCATCGAGCCTCTGAGGTTCCTCTTCAAGGACGAGGTCCGCCAGCTTGGCAGGGAACTCGGTCTTCCGGAGTACCTTGTCAGCCGTCAGCCCTTCCCCGGCCCTGGTCTTGCAATAAGGGTCATTGGAGACATAACGGAGGAGAAGCTTGCCGTCCTGAGAGAGGCCGACTGGATCTTCAGAACAGAGATCGAGAACGCGAAAGTGACTGATGCAAATCAATACTTTGCAGTCCTTACAAACACCAGAAGCGTAGGCGTCATGGGCGATGGAAGGACCTATGAGTACACTCTTGCACTCAGATGCGTCAGCACAACCGACTTCATGACCGCGACGTTCACAAGGATTCCTTACGAAGTCCTTGAGAAGGTCTCGCACAGGATAGTCAACGAGGTCCCCCATATAAACCGCGTTGTCTACGACATCACCGCAAAGCCGCCGGCAACGGTGGAGTGGGAATGATTGCACATCAAAGTTAAACCTTTACAATGCCGACACTTAGATGTCGGCATTTTTGTATTTTGGCATCATTTTGGCATCATTTTCTTCAAAAAAGAATGTAAGTAATGCTTGGAATAGATGCAATAGAAAAGACTTGTCTCCCGGTCTGGAAATCTTTAAGAAATGCCTGCAATTATGATACCATTAACCGACTATTCT
>JAFVFA010000202.1 GCA_017475725.1 Spirochaetales bacterium | reverse complement strand
TTCTGGAGGAGAACAGCGAACCGGTCTCCAGGACGACATTGAGCCTAGAAAGCCTGAAGTACTCGATCTCCTCTGTGTCGCTGTCCATTATGTAGATGCCCATGGTGGAATCCTGTCCGCTTCTGCGCCCCTGGACGAGCTTGGACAGGGGAAGCTGGATGGGGGCATCGCCAAGACGCTGGTAGAGACGTCCGCTGGATGAGTAGATCCCAATACCTGAGACGCCCTCCTCCGCCATGACCGTAAGCGCCTTTGAGGAGCTGTCGTTCATTGCCATGTAGACGGAGTTGAAGGACTTCTCAGAATCGAACTTCATCTGAAGCAGATACCTCTCCTCCATTCCGCGGTCGATCATGACTATGAAGCCTATGAAAAGGACAAAGGCAAGCGCAAGGCCGATGTAGACTATCAGTCTCTCCTTGCCTTCTATGAACTTCCACTTCCTTTTTATGTTCCTCTGGGTCTCTTCCAGGACCTGCGATACCTTAGAGCTTGCCATTTGCCGGATATTATAACTTATAAACCACTCTTGAATAAACCTGTTTCTTACACTAATCTAAGGCCAACATGCTTAAACAGAAAATCGAAGACCAGGTTCTCATCCAGCACCTTGATGGGATACCTGAAGATGGCAGGCAAGTAGTTTTGCTCGCTGATGGCCAGATCCGTCTCACAGGCTTGGGCGGAACCACTATGGTGAACCAGATGAGGTCCAATTTCAGACTCGGACTTCTCGAGACGTACGTTCTCGGTCAGGCTTACGTGGCCTCGGGTCTCATGGCCTCATCTGTCAAAGGAAACGACCGCATCCAGCTCAATGTGGAATGCGGAGGCCCGATCGGCGGAATCTACGTCGAGTCATGGGCATGCGGCGCAGTCCGCGGCTTCTTGAAGAACAATCCGATACCCCTAGACAAACCGCTTGAAGGCAAGGACATCTCCCTGCTCTACGGCCCAGGCTTCATCAGCGTCACAAAGCTGCTCGAGGGCAGCAGAACCCCGTTCACAGGACAGACCATGATGCAGTATGGGGACCTGGCAAAGGACCTTGCACTCTACTACAACGAGAGCGAACAGACACCGACCATGTTCAGCCTCGGCCTTGACTTCGACTCCGAAGGCAGACTGATGGGAGCCGGAGGCCTCTTCCTACAGGCGCTTCCAGGCTGCAGTGACGATGTCCTGGAGAGGCTGCAGGAGAAGAGCTCCAAGCTTCCACCTATCGGAAAGGCCATCAGCAGCGGCAAGGAAGTCCGCGACTACATCCACGAGAACTTCGCCGAGTTCGGGGTCCAGGACCTTGCCACAGAGCCCATAGGATTCTCCTGCCCCTGCACCCGTGAGCACTTCAAGACCTTCCTCGGAAGACTTCCGCAGGACGAGAGGAAAGGGATAATCGACGATGACAAGTTCCCGCTTGAGCTCGAATGCCTCAACTGCGGGACGAAATACAATTTCGATAAGGCCGAGGTCAGAGCCCTGTTCGGTCTTGGTAAGGAGACAACATGATATTCTTCGCATCCGCATCAGCCAACCAGAACGACCTTGTCGAGAAAGAGGCCCACGACGCCGGAGCCCAGGACATACAGGTCAGCTCCGGAGGAGTCGAGTTCTCTGCGGACCTCGAGACCGCATACAGATTCTGCATGTGGACGAGAAGCGCGACAAGGCTTCTGGTCCTTGTGCACAGATATGACAAACTGGAGTCCACAGACGACCTCTACGAGCACTCGCTCTCCCTTCCGTGGGAGAACTGGCTCAACCCCGAAAGGACATTCGCGATCACCGAGACCGTCAGCGACTGCAGATGGATAAGGAACAGCCACTTCGCCTCCCTCAGGCTGAAGGATGCCATAGTCGAGAGGATCCGCGGAGCCTACAACGACGAGAGACCGAATGTCGACAGGGACAACCCGGACATCGTCTTCCACCTGCACGTGAACAGGAACCTTGTCAGCTGGTACGTCGACTTCGGCGGACGCGACCTCTCAAGAAGAGGTTACAGGGCAAGGCAGACCCAGGCGGTCATGGGAGAGTTCATGGCTGCATCCCTGCTCTACAGAAGCGACTGGTACAAGCGCCTCAGGTCCTCTTTCGAGGATCCTCAGGTCGGCGCCCCAACCCTGCTTGACCCGTTCTGCGGAAGCGGCACCATCTGCGTGGAGGCGGCTCTGATGGCGACCAACACGGCCCCCGGACTTCTGAAGACTGAGAGCTTCGCCTTCCTCAGACTTCCCATACACGACGATGACCTTTGGCAGAAGATCGTGGACGAAGCTGAAGGCATGAGGGTGGAAAACAAGTGCAGAATCATCGGATGGGACATCGATGACAGGGCAATCGAGATTTCAAAGGAGAACGCAAGAAAGGCAGGATTCGCCGATATCATAGAGTTCGAACGCAGGGA
>JAFVFA010000201.1 GCA_017475725.1 Spirochaetales bacterium | reverse complement strand
CATCCGTCTGGTAGAAAAGGACATCGCCATCAATGACATGCCCTTCGGAGTCGGCATAGAAGCCGCATTCCGTATGCCAGGAGATCCGCTTGCCTGTTTCCTTCTCTATATCTGCAATACTCATCACCCCAAATGATAGCCCAACACGTGTGCGTTTTCAATGCAACAAGTTGAAACAATAATTATTGCTTGTTCAGAAATGACATGCGATAATTACACCATCCTATATGAAGGAGAAAAAGGAGATTATATGGTAGTAAACACTAGCGCTCTGATAATCGTCATCGGTTATCTCGTAGGTATGCTTCTGGTGGGTTTCATTGTAGGGAAACTCAAAATCAAGGGGGCAGAGGACTACATGCTCGCCGGAAGAAGGATGGGAATCTTCATGGTTGCCTTCTCTCTTTCAGCCAACAACATTGGAGGCGGCTGTACAACCGGTTTGGCCCAGAAGGCCTTCGGCGCCTGGGGAATGAGTGCCATGTGGTATGTCCTTGCGGCATCCATCGCAATGATTCCTCTGGCATATTTCGCACCTAAGATCAGAAAGGCCATGGCAGTCACGATCCCTGAGGTCGTCGGAAGAAGGTTCGGCAAGTTCAGCTCCGTCTTCTCTGCAGTCCTCAACATCCTGGCTCTGTTCTGCCTCACATCATCACAGGTCGCAGCATCCGGTTCCGTCGTTGCAACGCTCACGGGAATGAACACAAAGCTCTGCATGATCATCGCAGGAATCATCATCATCCTCTACACGACATTCGGAGGCATGATTGCGGACCAGATCTCTGATATGGTGCAGTTCCTCATCATCCTCGTCGGCCTTGCAATCGCAACGCCTATCGTCATCTCCGGTCTTGGTGGCTGGGGCGCAATAGCCTCAAAGCTTCCTGAGGGGCAGACGAGCTTCACAAAGATCGGCTGGGCATTCATCTTCGGCTACATCTTCAACTACTTCTGCACCTTCCTTTCCGGTCCTGAGATGATCTCAAGATTCGAGACCGCAAAGGATGAGGCAACAGCGAAGAAGGCCTCGATCGTCTCCGCCATCCTCATGGCAGCCATGGCAGCCTTCCCGACACTGCTCGGTCTTGCGGCTCTGGCTGTCAAGGACAGCCTCCCGAACCTTGCGGCGAACGGATCCAACGCAATGATGGCCGTCACACAGGCATATGCCCCAACAATCATCACAGGTGTCGTCTCCGCAGCAATCATCTCGGCAACGATGTCCTCTGCAGACTCCAACCTGCTGTGCATGTCAACCATGATCATCAACGACATCTACAAGCCTTTCTTCAACAACTCCCTTGATGGAATGAAGGAAGTCAAGGTCACAAGACTCTGCAACATCATCTGCTGCGCTGTGGCAATGGTCATCTCGTTCGCAGGTGTGCCTATCACGACGATGAACACATTCGCCTTCGGTATCAGGTGTGCCGGACCGTTTGCAGCCTATGGACTTGGACTTGTCATCCCAAGGGCCACAAAGAACTCCGGTCGCATATCCATCATCGCCGGTACAGTCGGCTTCATATTCTGGCAGATCCTCTCCTCCAACGGCGTGGCCATCACCCAGTATCTGATGCCGGTAGTCTTCGGTTGTCTGGTCAGCGTCATAGTCTTCTTCCTGATCAATGCAATCGAGTGGAAGAAGGGTGTGGAGCCTGCACCATCAGCATACATAGACTGATTTCTTGCGGTTTTCACTTGAGGGTGTCGCAGCTGCGGCGCCCTTTTTCCGTCCTTTTGTGAAGAACTGTGTGATGTGAGTGGAGAGAATGTGAAGTTGAAGTCCTCTTGCGGACAATCTGCTAGAAATGGGTTGTCAGGAGGACGGATATGATTAGGAAAAACATTCTTTTCGTTATGATAGCATGTGTCGCGGTATTGATCGCGGCAGTTGGGTGCAGCCAGGAGATCTCCGGCAGCACATCGAGAGAATCCGAGGTGGAAGGATTCAAGGTGACCTTCGTCACGGATGGAAACAGCACTGTGTATGTGTATTCCTCCCAGGACTACTCGGAGGAGCCGACAGAGGCCTCTTTTGCATATGCCGTGGACAGCGAAACAGGAGAGGTTCTGACAGACGGCGAGGGCCAGGTCAACTTCTACGTCAAGGCCGCAGACGGTTACATCGTGGATTCCATAACCGTCACAAACGGTTCGGGGGAGACGGGCGTGGGCTACAAGAACGTCAAACTCCCATGGGAGACCTGCAACGAAGACACCTTCAGAATAACCAAGATCACAGAGAACCTTACTGTCACCATCACGACAATTGAAGCGTCAGATGCATCATCAAGCGCCTACAAAGGGACATTCACAGTCGGGGAGCATGTGACTCTGGAGCTCTACTACACGGATTTCTCCGACACCGTCGCCTATTCCAGAGACGGTGACACCGGTGAGATCGACGTGAGCGGAAGCAACTCGGGCCAGATCAACTTCAACGTGATCGCGGACGAAGGCTATGAGGTGAGCATAGAGATAACAGGTGACTACAAGAAGCTGAAGACGCCTGACGACATCGCGGATGAGGACCTTCCGTATCTCTACAGGATCACAAAGGTCTCAGGTGACCTTGCAATCTCTGTGACAGCAACAGAAACCGAATGATTGTTTTCTTGAATAAGGTTTTATAAAAAGGAAGCGGTTGGGTATACACTGACCGCTTCTTCTATGCTATAATTCCGCTAACCCAAAGGAGCTATGCTGATCATTGATGACTAACTTCTACACCGGCGTACTTGCTATCACAATATTTACCCTGTTCCTGATGTGTATGGTTGCGGGCAACAACGCCATATTCCCGTGGTCAAGGAAATGGAGATTCATCGTAAGTTACATCATGATAGCGGTTGGAGCCCTCGCCGAGTGGGGAGCAATGTATCTGCAGTGCTACAGCACCATCGTGTGGCTCCATGTCCTGGTCAAGACCATTGAGCTTGTGGTTGCCCCCGCAATCCCAATGGCCATTGTCCCCGTGTTCTCCAAAGACAAGAAGATATTCACGATCATGGGCGTCGCTGCAGTCATCAACTGCATCCTCATAGTCCTGTCATCGTTCATGGGTTTCATTTTCTCGGTTGATTCAGCGAATGTGTACCATCATGAGAGATTCTACTTCCTCTACATGATAGCCTATTTCTTTGAAAGCCTGTTCCTTCTTCTCACTGTAATGAGGACTGTGCGGATCTACCAGAGCACCAGCTCCTGGCTGATTGCCCTTATGATGGCCTTCATGATCTTCGGCCTGGCACTGCAGATCATCGACAGCTCCATCAGAGTCGACTACATCACAATAACGATAGCTGTGCTTCTTCTGTACATAGGCTATGAGGACGTTCTCCAGAGCTCCGACAGCCTGACAAGGCTCCTCAACAGGCATGCCTACGACACAAGGATAACGAACGTCGACAATGTGGTCACAATAGTCAACATGGACGTCGACTACTTCAAGCAGTGCAACGACACCTACGGACACCTGTTCGGAGATGAGGTCCTGAGGGTCATTGCAAGGATAATAAGGGAGAGCTTCGACAGAAGGGGCATGATCTACAGAACCGGAGGTGACGAGTTCTGCGTGATCATCAAGGGTGAAGTCGGAAATTGCGAGCATCTGCTTGAGAGACTCCACTCCAATATGGAGAAGGCAAGGCAAGACATGCCAAGGCTCCCGTTCATATCAACCGGATTCTCCATCTTCTATCCCGGAAAGGAGAGCCTCATCGACGCAATAGAGGCTGCCGATGCAATGATGTACAAGTACAAGGAGCTCAGAAAGAAGCTCTGGGAAGAGGGAAAGTCCCTTTCATATCACGAGATTCAGGAGATTCTGAACTCCAAGTCCGTCTACGAAGTCAGATGATCACGTCTTTCTGATGGTCTGCTCGCCGCACTTAGGGCAGGTGACCCTTATCTTTCCCTTTCCCCTAGGCACTCTGTTGAGGTTTCCGCATTTCCTGCATTTGAAGATGTCGTAGAACTTGCGCTCCTCTTTGAGCTGTCTGCTTCTCTCTCTGCTTTCCCTGATTGGAGAGGTCTTTCTGAAATACCAGTCGTTCTCACGTTTTCTCTTTGCAGTGTTCCTTGAGAAGGAGCGGAAAGTCACGTAGATGAACAGTGCAAACGAAAGGAGGATCAGGAAGCCGCAATGCGGGATGAATGACAGCAGTATGAGAACAAAGCCCACGATGTAGAGGAACCTTGACAGCTCGTCGAAGCCATAGCGGCCATAGGACCACTGCTGCATTCTGTATTTCATGTTGTCAAAGAACTTCATTGCTTTCTCCCCCAATGCTTCTTCTTCGGCTCCTCATCAGGCTGTGAGGCAAGGAAGCAGACGTTTGAGCTTGAGGACTCAAGTCTCTGCTTTGCATCCCTGATTGCATTGACATCTGCATCGGTCATCTTCTCAGGCTTGGTTCTGGAGATCAGTCTGTTGAGGACTGAGCAGTCCTCGCGGACTCTCTTCTTCTCTTCCTTGTCAAGTTTCTTCGATACCTTGGCGAGGGCACCCTCGACCTTGTAGACAAGGGCTCCCGCCTCGTTGACCGCTGCGAAGGCATCACGGTGGGTCTGGTCCATGGTGCTGTTCATCTCTGCATCGTGGATGGCCCTCTGGATCTCCTCCTCAGACATCTTCCCGTTCTCTGTGATTGTGATGGACTGGCTCTTCCTGGTATCCAGGTCCATGGCTGAGACGGTGAGGATTCCATTGGCGTCTATGTCAAATGTGACCTCGATCTGAGGAACGCCGGCAGGTGCCGATTTTATTCCATTCAGCTTGAATTTTCCTATGGTCTTGTTGTCACGGGCCATCGGACGCTCTCCCTGAAGGACGTGGATCTCAACGTTCCTCTGATATGGGGCAGCTGTTGTGAATATCTTCGAGTAATGGATCGGAAGGGTTGTGTTCCTGTCCACAAGCTTTGTCGCTACACCGCCTACAGTCTCAATCGAGAGGCTGAGCGGGGTGACATCAAGAAGGAGGATCCCCTGACCACCGGAGACCTCAAGGGCATTGCCGCTGAGGGTCTCTCCCTGGATGGCTGCACCCTGGGCAACGCACTCGTCAGGATTGATCGTCTTGGACGGCTCTATTCCCGTAAGCTCCTTGACCTTGGCCTGGACTGCAGGGATTCTTGTGGAACCTCCGACAAGCAGGACCTTGCCGAGCTCCGAGGCTGCTATCCCGGCATCTGTCAAAGCATTCTGAACAGGGATTGCGGTCCTCTCCACAAGGGACCTTGTGAGCTCGTCGAACTTGGCTCTGGTTAGTGTACACTCGAAGTTGACTGTGTTTCCCGCCTTCTGTGCAAGGTAAGGCAGTGAGATCGTCACGACCTCATTGGCAGAGAGCTCCTTCTTGGCGTTCTCCGCAGTCTCCTTGATTCTCTGCAGTGCTGCCATGTCATTCTTCAGATTAAGGCCGTGCTGGCTCTTGATCTCAGCGAGGATGTAGTCAACCAGCATCTGGTCGAAGTCGTCACCACCAAGATGGTTGTCACCGTTGGTTGCAAGGACCTCGATGACACCGTCACCGATCTCGATTATTGAGACGTCGAAGGTTCCTCCACCAAGGTCATAGACCATTATCTTCTGGGCCTGTCCGTTGTTCAGACCATAGGCCAGGGCTGCACTTGTAGGCTCGTTTATGATTCTCCTCACATTCAGCCCTGCAATCCTTCCAGCGTCCTTTGTGGCCTGTCTCTGGATGTCGTTGAAGTATGCCGGAACTGTGATGACTGCATCTGTGACGCTTTCACCAAGATACCTTTCGGCGTCCTCTCTGAGCTTTCGGAGGATCATTGCGCTGATCTCCTGAGGGGATAGGCTCTTTCCGTCTATGCTGATTCTCCAGTCGGTGCCCATCTG
>JAFVFA010000200.1 GCA_017475725.1 Spirochaetales bacterium | reverse complement strand
TCTCCAGCACTTTTTCTCACTGCATCCTGCCTTGCGGCCCCGGACCAGCGGAGATTCTGCGCATACGCACAGTGCCTTGATTATGCAATATTTGATGCGGTTTGTTCAATACCTTGCATTCTGCGTGGCGATGGTGTTACGAAATCACCTCAAATCACTCCAACGAAAAACCTCAAATCACTCCAACGAAAAACCTCAAATCACTCCAACGAAATGACTCTATTTCTTTGCTATGCTGAAAAATGGCTATAAAGTAAAAAGGGTATGAAAAAGTGCTGTAATTGTTGGATTTAGAGGTTGTCTGAATGATTGATAAGAAAGAGGCGGAGGTGGACACTTCTAGCTCATAATGGTAAAAAGGTAGCCATGGGTATTTTGCAGGTACAGAACATAGAGCTGTCGTTCGGTGACAGGACTTTGTTTTCGAACGTCTCACTGACACTGGGCGAGCACGCCAGGGCAGCCTTGGCCGGAGGAAATGGAGAGGGCAAGTCAACGCTGATGAAGATAATCGCAGGCATCATGCCCTGTGACGGCGGTCTGGTGACCAAGACGCGAGGAATGAGGATCTCGTACCTGCCTCAGAGCGACATAGTCTTCAAGGAAGGCTCGGTCTACGAGGAGATTGAGAAGGGCTTCTCGCATTTCTCGGAGAACATAAACAGACAGCGTGAGATAGAGGACCTCCTGGTCTCGAGCCATACCGATGCGCTTCTGAATGAGCTGAACGAGCTTCAGGAGCAGCTGCTGTCCTCGAACTACTATGACCGTGAACAGGTCATCTATTCGATAGCCAAGGGACTCGGTTTCACCCAGGCCGACATGGGGCGTCCGTGCAGTGAGTTCTCCGGCGGATACCAGATGCGCATAGCCCTTGCCAAGGTGCTGTGCGAGAACCCTGATCTTATGATGCTTGACGAGCCGACCAACTATCTGGACATAGAGGCAAGGCTCTGGCTCGAGAGCTTTCTGAAGACATACAAGGGTTCTCTGTTCCTTGTCTGCCATGACAAGGGTTTCCTGGATGACACGGTGAACGAGGTCTACGAGCTATTCAATTCGCATCTCACAAGGTACAGCGGAAACTACACGTTCTACGAGAACCAGAGACGTCTGGAGATAGAGCAGCTTGAGGCTGCATACAGGAAGCAGCAGGCTGAGATCGAGAAGACAGAGCAGTTCATTGAGCGCTTCAGATACAAGGCGACCAAGAGCAAACAAGTCCAATCAAGGATAAAGGCCTTGGATAAACTGGAGCCTGTAGTTGTACCATCACATCTGAAAACACTCAGTTTCTCATTTCCTGAGCCACCGCACAGTCCGAATGACATGGTCATCATAGAGCACATGACAAAGAGGTACGGAAGCCAGGTGGTCTTCAAGGACTTCGACATGATGGTCAACAAGGGGCAGCGTCTTGCAGTGACAGGACACAACGGAATAGGCAAGAGCACGCTGCTCAGGATCATAGCAGGGAAGGACCCTGATTTCACCGGAGTGGCAAGACTTGGTGTGGGTGTGAAGGTCGGCTACTACGCCCAGGACACAGCGGACAGTCTGGACATGGACGGGACCGTGTTCTCACAGGTAAGCGCCTACGGGACCGAGGCCTCCATAAGAAACGCCCTGGGTGCCTTCCTGTTCTCGGGTGATGACATCTTCAAGAAGGCGTCTGTCCTCTCCGGTGGTGAGAGGTCGCGTCTGGCTCTTCTGAAGATCCTGCTGCAGCCGGCTTCGCTGCTGATCCTTGACGAGCCCACAAACCATCTGGACATCAACAGCAAGGACATGCTCCTGAAGGCTCTGAAGGAGTTCAGGGGAACCATCATATTCGTCAGCCATGACGCATATTTCATAAGGGCCATAGCGGACAGGATCCTGTATCTCTCCGACTCGGAGCCTGAGTTCTTCAACGGTGACTATGACTACTTCCAGTGGAAGCTGGACGAGAGGCTTGGAATCGAGGCTGAAGGGAAGGCTGCCCCAGCAGCACTGAAGGCCCCAAAGGCACAGGCATCACGGGATGAGGAGTTCAAGGCAAGCTTCGGCTTCGAGCAGAAGACGCCGGTGATGGACAGGGCTGAGGCCAACAGGCTTCGGAACAGGAGGAACAGGCTGAAGAACGAGCTTCAGACACTTATGCAGAAGGTCGATGAGCTTGATCTGAAGATCTCAGAGGTCAACGCCCTCATGAATCTGCATGAGAACTACAGCGATGTTAACAGGATCAGCGAGCTTGCGTCCAAGAAGCAGAATCTGGAGGATCAGAAGAACGAGCTGGAGCTTCAGTGGATAGAGAAGTCCGAAGAGTACGAGAGTGAGTTCGGCTCAGATTAGTTTATTGACCAGCGCAGCACGGTGATCCTGAAGATCGATGATACCGGGATGTTCCTCTCAAGGCCATCCGGAAGGACCTCTACCTTGAGCACACTGTTGCGTGCGTCACCCTTTGATACCTCAACAGGTCTGACGATCACAGTCTCGTTGGGGAGCTCGATCCTCATGAGGGATCTCTTGCCCTTGAGCGCACCCTTGATGGCGGAGAGCTTTGCATTGAAGTCGAAGCCGCTGATGGTAGGCATGCTCGCATACCTGAAACCCTTTCCTATCTGGTCTCTGGAGACTATCAGTCTGGCTCTGATCAGGTCCTTGACATCCTCCGTCAGACAACCTGTTCTGCTTGCATGCTCAATGAGTTCAGCCTCTATCTCCTCCCATGGTCTGATGTCCTGGTTTGTAGATGTACACGGAATTATGTCGTCTATCCTATGCTTCTGGGTGCTTATGGTGGACTTGTTTGCTGTATCCTCAACCTCTGAGACGGGTATGGGGAGACTGCCCATGTCAAGTGCATAGGCCAGAATGCCCTGCCACTCGTGGAAGGTCGAGCGCCTCATGAGAAAGAGGTTCTCGTCTATCCTTCGGACCATGTGCCTCTGCAGGTCAGGGTGCTGCAGTACAACCGGCGTGACGGAGCTGTCGCACTTGACCAGTATGCCGTCGTAGAGTGAGATCCTTGAGAAGGAGCCCCTCCACTGGTCAAGCTGGCCTCTGATGCTCTCCGTCCCAAGGTAGTCAATTATCTGCTGCTCTGAGATCCCAAGGCTGCTGGCTCTGCTGTAGCTGTCCTTGCTGATGACGTAGCTTACCATCTTGTCGCAGACCACAACGTCGGAGAACATGTACAGGATGTCGTCACAGTCCGGCATGCCGTAGTAGGAGACCACGAGATTCGTGTCCAGACCTGTCCTTGCCATTGGGATCTCCGGGACCAGAACTGCAGGATTGAGATGGACTATATCCTTTGTGATTGCGATGAATCCGAAGCTTTCCATCAGATTCATGACATCGTCTATGACATTGTTGCCATCCATCCCGATGAAGATCCCAAGCAGAACGCGTGCCTGTCTGAGGCTTGTGCTGTGGGCCTTGAGTATTCCCAGAAGCCTTGAGCAGGAGGCTGCAATCCCAAGACCTTTGCACCTTGGGGGAAGGGTGACCTTGTGCTCTATGGCTGCAAGCATCAGATTCAGGCTGTCCAGGCAGGTGAGTGCTCTGGCTCTGTCCGGGTTCAGTATGTATCTTCCGGATGAGATGCTGATGGCCCCTGAATCCAGGGCCATGGATTTGATGCTCTCGTAGACGGCGACTATCTGCTCCTTGGAGGCCTGTGGGAAGACCCTGTCATGCTTGTCGGTCCTTGTGAAGTGGTGGGCGTTCGCCTCCCTGACCGGGACGGAGCCGTTCGAGAGGATGTTCAGCATGGCGAAGAGGACGCTCCTGTCCACGAACGGCTGCTCCCTCTGCAGCCCCTCCGTCTCCTGGAACAGAAGATCGGACCTGTACATCCCTCTGAGGTCGTCCTCCAGAACCGGGTTGATGGTGTAGATGTCGTCCGCTCTGAGTAGGATGAGTCTGTCGCATAGCCTGTCCATCCTGGTCACGACCAGGGGATAGCTGTCGGTGTCGAAGAATGTGTGTATGTCATTCAGGGTGCATCTTCCGATCAGCATGACCAGGGACAGGTACTTGAGGTCGGTCTCATCAAGGGAGGCCAGAATGTTGTCCCTGTTGCTCCGGTTCATCAGAAACGAGAGGATCCTGCTGCTGAGCACCGGCTTGTGGTATGGCGTCTGGACCTTGCCCAGAACCATGGTGGCTATGAAGAAGTAGTAGTCGTCATCGAGTGAATTGAGATGAGAGAGGAAAGAATCCTTCGCTTCCATCATGCCTCCATTGTCTCATATCGGTAGCCTTGCTCAACAAGGAACTTCTGTCTGTTTGCCGAGAACTCCTCCTCCACGGTGTACTTCGAGATGATGGTGTAGAAGAAGCAGGGGTTCTTCTTGGGCCTGAGGATCCTGCCCAGTCTCTGGGCCTCCTCCTGCCTTGATCCGAAGGTGCCGGAGATCTGGATCGCAACCGATGCGTCTGGAAGGTCTATGGCGAAGTTTGCGACCTTTGAGACTATCAGGATCTTGATCTCACCGGTTCTGAATTTGCCGTAGAGCTCATCGCGCTTGGAGTTGGCCATGCTGCCCGTGATCATGGGGAAGCCGAATTTCTGCTGGACCTTCTTGAGCTGGTCGAGGTACTGGCCGATGATTATTATGCTCTCGCCCTGATGCTTTGCAAGGAGGGCCTCTATGACCCTGTCCTTCTCCGGGCTTGTGCTTGCAAGCTTGTACTTCTCGCGCTTTGAGGCCACGGCGTAGGGCAGCGCAAGCTCCTGGTTCAGAGGCACTCTGACCTCTACGCAGTACGCACTTGCGATCCAGCCCTTCTGCGAGAGGTCCGTCCATGGTATGTCGAACCTCTTCGGGCCGACCAGAGAGAACACATCCTCCTCCAGACCGTCCTCCCTTATGAGCGTCGCCGTCAGACCGGCTCTGTACACGCTCTGGAGCTCCGCTGTTATCTTGAACACCGGCGCAGGCAGCATGTGGACCTCGTCGTAGATGACAAGCCCCCAGTTGCCGTTCTGGATGATCTTCATGTGCTCGAAGTCATCGTCCTTGCTCTGCCTGTAGGTCAGGACCTGGTAGGTGCAGACGGTGATGGGCTTTATCTCCTTCTTCTCTCCGGAGTACTCTCCGATGGCCTCAGAAGGGATGTCCGTCTTGCTTTTCAGCTCCTTTATCCACTGATGGACCGCCACAACGTTCGGACACAGGATGAGTGTACGTGTCTGGAGCTTCCCCATTATACCCATGCCTACAAGCGTCTTTCCGCTTCCGCAGGGCATGACTATGGTGCCGAAGCCTGTGCCGGGACCCATGTCACCTAGGAGGGAATCCAGGGCCAGCTGCTGGTAGTCCCGGAGCTCGGCCTTCAGGTTCATCGGGATATGCTCACCCCTGTTCAGAGGGATCCTGTCGTCCACAGGATATCCCAGCTTGATGAGCTCAAGCTTGGCGGTGCCTCTGTCGTACTTCATGATGCTGAAGGTGTCAGGAACATCGGTCCTCTTGAGGATGCCTTTAAGCCTCTGGGTTGCCGCAATGGCCTTGGCGATGAACGGGTCCTCCACCTTTAGGCAGTAGGTCTTGCCTTCAGGGTCCGTACCTGGAAGGAGCCTGATCTTCCCGAATCTGGATGAGATGTCGCTGATGAAGTCCAGGACGCCTGTTGGGACCGGGAACTTGGACCAGTGCTCAAGGCGTGCAAGTATCTCCTCTGTGCCCAGGCCTGCGCTTGCAGCGTTCCAGAGCGATATGGAGCTGATGCAGTAGGTGTGCACATGCTCCGGAGCCTTCACAAGCTCGCTGAAGGCGATGATCTGGCTTCTGCATTCGTTGGCTGAAGGCGAGTGTACGTCGAGCATGAGCGATCTGTCGCTCTGTATAATCAGTGGCCTGTCATAGGTTTCCATTCAGCGATACCTCAGTCGGGACAGTATAGCACAATATGTCCTTTTGTTGAACATTTCAGAAACCGGTGCGATTCGGCCTGACGGTGGCCACCGGACCTCCTGTGTAGGGGTCGTACTGAGGGGAGGGCTTTCTCTGGACTGTATCAATGGATTTTCTGGCCAGCTCTGCTGTCTTGACCTTCCTGACGTTCCGGTCTGCTGTGGCCCTCTTGTCTATCGTCCTTCTGTATGTGGTCTTCTGCCTCTTCCGCATGTAGATGTCCTCGTTCTGGGCCCTTCTGGAGTCCGAGAGGAACTTTTCCGGCTTGGTCTTGAAGGCGAACCCGATTATTGTGATCAGCCACAGGACGGCGATGGCGAACAGGTAGACTGCCATGTATGATGCAACGGCTGAGAGCGTCTCTCCCGCTATGTTGGAGGCTGCGGCGATCAGCGTCACGACACCTCCGAACAGCATGGCTATGCTGAGCATCATGGCCAGAAGCCAGACGGGTCCGCGTCTGGAGACCGAGAGGCGTATGCACAGGAGAATGCAGATGAAGTCCAGAACCACTGTGGCTAGCGGATATACAAACTCTGACACACTTCACCTCCCGTCTAGAAGATTCGACTCATCAATGATAACATATACGTGGATTTGAGGAAATAAGATGATGTTCAAAAATGAAGTTCCAGAGAGCGTCCTGCTCTCAAGAGTC
>JAFVFA010000199.1 GCA_017475725.1 Spirochaetales bacterium | reverse complement strand
TTATCATCGAGCCAAGGATGTCAGTCAGGGCATCGTAGTCAGCCTCATCCGAAGCAATCTCCGCAAGCCTGCAGGGATTGTCAAGCATGAAGTCGTTCATGTCCTTTGTGGACAGGGACGCAAGCTTCCCGAACCCGGCCTTGAATCCCTCGGAGAAGAGACCTTCCCTGACGGCGAACTCCAGGACCTTGTGGGCCAGAGGACCGAGGTAGGCTCCGCTTATCATCTTCTCGAAACAGTATTTCCCAGGCTCCACGGTGCTGTCCAGAAATGCCCTGTCGATGTCTCCAAGGCAGAGATCCAGGTTTCCGGACTCGACATTGACGATCTGACTCCCCTCTCTGGAGATGGATGGATCCATCTTCGTTATGTTCGCGTTCCTCTCTATGTAAGCCGTGTTCGTGCCCGTCCCCAGAATGAAGCCGATGCAGCCGTCGAAGCTTCCGTTGTGGTTCTTCGCCTGTGCGGCAAGGAGGGTTGTGACGGTGTCGTTGAGTATTATGATCCTCTTGCGGGATACGTCATGGCCACGTCTGCCCAGCTCCGCCAGCAGCTCCTTTCCAATGTGCTTTCCTATGACCCCCGGTGCCTTGATCTCCTTGCTGAAGAAGAGAGGCACGCCGTCATGGTCAGGGAGGATCTCCGCTGCATAGGAGAAGCAGAAGCCGATTCTATCGCTCTGGTCGATAAGACGCTCCACCTGGTCCGCGAATGTTCCGAAGAACTCCTCCGGTGACACTGGCCGGTCAATGCCGGGCATGCCGGTCTTGCGGAAATCACCGATCACGGGGTTGAGGTTGGAGTCAAACGTGACCGTGCAGGTCCTCAGGTTCGTACCACCTGCATCTATGACAATGACCTTCTCCCCCGCCTTCGGACTTGCCTCAGGAGAGCAGAAGCTTGGAATCATGGCAAGGGAACTCTCCTTGCCTGCCAGTCCCGCCTTCATCTCGTCCATGAATCTGGCGCAGAGCCAATCCATGTCGATGTTGTCCGCATTCAGGCTGTGCCTGTTCAGGAAATCGAGAACTCTACCATTCATTTTGAGGAACCTCACATTCTGAATTGACCACCCTGATAGGTGTAGTTGTTGATATTATACGTCCCTATCGGATCAATTACAATGTCACCGTCTGCGTTGACGGACATGCCGAACTCACCGGTGACATAGAGGGGTCTGAGGATCGCTTCACCGTAAAGCTGCATGTCCACAGTCATGATGATGCTCTCGTCCGTGTCAACCCTTGAAGACCAGATCGCAAGGACATCGTCCAAGGTCACCCCATCCGGATAATCGAACGATATGTAGCCCGACAGCAGATACTTGGATGGACTGTAGTCCCTTGTGGCCATTGCTATGTAGACGGCAGAAGTCAGAGGATTCTCTGTGGCGCTGTTCAGAAGGGACCACAGGGCGGAGAAGAAGCCGGTCCCGGAATCCTTGGGCTCCAAGGCCTTCATATACTCGAACGGGTCTGCAAGGAAATACGAGATTCTGATCGGAAGCCTGGACTCTATGTCCATCGAGACGTTGGAGCACGGAAGGGCAATCCCCGAATCCGTGCACTCTGTGACCAGAGAGGCGGATACGCAGTCCATGACGACCGTGAGGCCTGTGGCGACCTCATCGCTGGAAGGCGGGACCTCTGTGTCCGCAGCGTAGAGACTGGTATTCAAGAGCAACAGTGATACTACCCCAACTAACATCCAATGCCGTATCATGTCATTACAAAATATAAGCCTGCGATGGTTTGTTTTCAAGTTTTTTTGTGGTAAATTTGATGTATGCGCAGCGAGAACACTTTTTTCTGGTACGACCTCGAGACTTTCGGGATAAACCCGTTCTATGACAGGATAGCCCAATTCGCAGGCAGGAGAACCGATATGGACCTCAATCCAATTGGTGACCCGATCATACTTTACTGCAAACTTTCTGCAGACTATGTCCCGGACCCTGCAGCCTGCATGGTCACAGGGATCACCCCGCAGGAGGTCAAGGCAAAGGGCATTCCGGAGAGCGAGTTCATAGAGAGGATAAACGACATCTTCAGCGTGCCGGGGACCTGCGTGTGCGGCTTCAACACCCTCAAGTTCGATGACGAGTTCATCCGCAATGCACTCTACAGGAACTTCCTTGACCCGTACCAGAGGGAATGGAAGAACGGCAACTCCAGATGGGACATAATAGACCTTGTCAGGGCCTGCCATGACTTCAGGCCGCAGGGCGTCAGATGGCCTAACCCGAATGCGAAGGGGAACCCTGTCTTCAAGCTCACCGAACTGACGGCCGCCAACGGCATAGAGCAGATTGGAGCTCATGATGCAATGGTCGATGTCGATGCCACAATTGCC
>JAFVFA010000198.1 GCA_017475725.1 Spirochaetales bacterium | reverse complement strand
TCCATGGTTCTGCAGAAGAACGGTGTCATACTCCTCCAGTTCCCTGTCCATTCCGTTGTAGATGTCATCTGTGCCCGGTGTCCCGTATGGAAGCACAGGGACATGTTTGAAGAATATTGCGAACTCTGCGCTGCAGCGAAGGTCTATGGGCTGGTTGGCGATCGCGAAGGCGGTGGCATACGGGCTGTGGGTATGGATTACAGCACCCACATCTTCCCTGAACCTGTAGATGGCCACATGCATCTTTGCCTCGGATGAGGGCTTGAACGGACCATCCACCCAGTTCCCCTCCAGATCCATGACGGAAAGATGCTCAGGAAGAAGGTCCTCCTTGCTCATGCCCGACGGAGTGATGATGATCCTGTCGCCGATCTTGCATGAGATGTTCCCTTCAAGGGCTCCTATGGCACCGGAAGCGGTAAGCTTCTTGCCTATCAAGATTATCTGATCCTTTGCCCTCTGGATGTCCATGGTCTTCCTCCAACAGCCAAAGCATAATGTAAACGGTGTGTTTTTGCAATTTTCCTGCAAAAGAGACGAAACCTATTTACTTTAGTGCGCTAAAGTGATAATGTGCTAACGCAATGAACAAGTGACCTAGGAGACTTTATTATGGAGAAGATAGACGAGAAGGCGGCAAGACAGTTCTATTCGGCTGTGCTGGCCCTTGAGACGGAGGAGGAATGCAGATCGTTCTTCGAGGATGTCTGCACTATAAAGGAACTCCAGGATCTGTCCCAGAGACTCCAGGTGGCCTTCCTTCTTGAAGAGGGGAAGAACTACCAGGAGATATCCAAGGAGACCAGCGTCTCATCCGCCACAATATCCCGTGTGAACAGATGTCTCAACTACGGGGACGGCGGTTACAGGACTGTCATAGGGAGGGTCAGGAGGAATGGCTGAAGACAGGTTGTATCTGAAGGGGGAGGAGAAGGTTCTGATGCAGCTGCGCTCCCTCTACGCTTCCTATGGCTACCGGACCTACAAGATGAGCCGGTTCGAGGAGTATGACCTCTATGCCGGTAACAAGGACTTCCTCGTCTCCGGTAATGTGATAACCTTCACGGACACAGACGGCAAGCTGCTTGCCCTCAAGCCGGATGTCACGCTCTCCATAGTCAAGAGCATAAGGGAGTCCAAGGGACTTGTCTCAAGGGTCTGCTACGATGAGAACGTCTATCGTGTGTCTGACAGGTCAGGCACGTTCAGGGAGATCATGCAGGCAGGTGTCGAGTGCATAGGTGATGTCGGTCCTGTGGAAATCGCCGAGGTCGTGAGGCTCGCCCAGAGAAGCCTTGATGTGATCCCCGGTTCGTCCATTCTGACATTGTCCCACATGGGGGTCGTGAAGAGCTTCCTCAAGGGTATGCCGGAGGACCTTTCAACCAAGGCGACTGAGGCCATGGCGGCCAGAAACGTCCCGGCGCTTGACTGTCTGAAGGAGGATTTCCCCGAGTTCGGCATACAGCTCGGAAAACTCTCTGATTTGACAATGTTGATGGGAACCAATGATGAAATCTATGGTCTATTAGCGAAACTTGGCGTGGAAAGTGAAGTAATAGATGAGCTTAAGGCTGTCGTTTCCACTCTTGACCAGAAATCTGTGAGAATCGACTTCTCGGTCCTTGGAGGCATGAAATACTACAATGGCATAACATTCAGGGGCTATGTCGAGGGTGTTCCGGTTCCGGTTGTCTCCGGCGGCCAGTACGACAAGCTCATGGCCCGGATGGGCAGAAGGTCCAAGGCTATCGGCTTCGCCGTGTACATGGACCCGCTTGAGAGGATACTGGAGTCCACACCTGAATATGATGTGGATGTTGTGCTTGTCTATCGCGATTCCGACAGGCTTTCGGATGTCATGGCAAAGGCCGACTCAATCAGGGGAACCGGCAGGTCTGTGGTGACCCTGAAGGAGATCCCGTTCTCTCTCCGCTACAGAGAGGTTGTAACGGTTGGAGGAGGTGCCGTCGATGCTTAACATTGCACTTCCTAAGGGAAGACTTGGAGAGAAGGTCTATGGTATGTTCGAGAGATCGGGCTTTGAATGTCCGGAGGTCCTGGGGGATTCCAGAAAGCTCATATTCGAGAACGAGGCTGCCCAGGTGCGGTACTTCTGGGTCAAGCCGAGCGATGTGGCCGTCTATGTGGAACGTGGGGCGGCAGACATAGGAGTTGCGGGGAAGGACATAATAGACGAGTATCTTCCGGACATCTACGAGCTGCTTGATCTGAAGGTCGGGCGGTGCCGCATGTGTGTAGCGGCGAAGAAGGGCTTCAGAAACAATCCCGACGTCACCCTCAGGGTGGCGACTAAGTTCTCCAACATAGCCAGGAGGTACTATTCGTCCATAGGCAGGGAGATCGACATCATACACCTGAACGGCTCCATAGAGCTGGCCCCGGTCCTTGGGATGTCCGATGTCATTGTTGATATCGTCGAGACCGGCACGACACTGAAGGAGAACGGGCTTGAGGTCATAGAGACCATCATGCCGATCTCCGCAAGACTGATTGCGAACAAGTCATCGTTCGAGTTCAAGAAGAATGAGACCCTTAGGGTGATTGATGGCCTGAGAGGCCAGGTGGAGGATAGGAAATGATCAGAATCATGGAATATGGG
>JAFVFA010000197.1 GCA_017475725.1 Spirochaetales bacterium | reverse complement strand
TTCCGGCAACGACATCGGCATAATCTGGGTTGACTTCACCTTGGATGAGGTGTTGGCTTCAATTCGGTAGCATAGTCCTCCAACTCAATGCCCCAATGATGTTGCATTTTGTTGTTTTTCTTTGACAATGTCGGAAAAATGTATAAAAATTCAACTAAAAGGCATGTAAAGTTTAGCTCTACTAAAGGATGTGACATGAAGTTGCAAGCACTGCGCGAAGGTCAGTTCGTACCTTTCTTCCAACCACAGTTCAACTACGTTACAGGAGCTTTGACAGGCATTGAGGCCCTAGCCAGGTGGGTTAAACAGGATGGGACCGTCGTCTACCCGAAGGAGTTCATATCCTATTTCGAGGACAATGGACTGATATATGACCTGGACAAGTGCATATGGGAGAAGACCTGCATACAGCTTGCAAACTGGAGGTCAAAGGGCTATGCGATTCCCTCTGTCTCTGTCAACGTGTCAAGGCGCGATCTGTACAATGATGAGCTTCCGGGCTTTCTCTGCAGCATCCTGGACAAATATGGCCTCGATGTCACCAGCCTGCATCTGGAGGTCACCGAATCCGCCTATACGGAGAACACCACACAGTTCCTCAAGGCTTTGGAGCTTCTCAAGGCCCATGGCTTCATAATGGAGATGGATGATTTCGGCAGCGGCTATTCCTCTCTATGCGCCTTGAAGGACATGCCTGTTGATGTCATCAAGCTGGATGGTGACTTCCTGTCAAAGGACGACTCCTCAAGCCGTTGCGGCAAGATAATAACCGCAGTTGTCTACATGGCGCATTCCATAGACATGCCAGTCATAGCGGAAGGGGTGGAGACCAAAGAGGAGGCTGACTTTCTGAAGACCGTTGGCTGCAGATTCATGCAGGGCTATTATTTCTCCAAGCCGGTCTCAGCAAAGGACTTCGAGGAGACCTTCCTTTCGAAAGTCGGCTTTGAGATGAATGATTTCCATGATGCGGAACGCCATGACAGAATCGATTTCTTTGACCTGAATTCTCAGAACACACTGATCTTCAACAGCTTCGTAGGTGGAGCCGCCATCATAACAAGAGGCCAGAACGGCAAGGTCCGTGCAGTCAGGCTTAACGACATGTTCCTGAAACTGGTGGGATTGAGCCGTGAGGACTGGGCCTGCAGGGACCAGAATCTTCTTGAATGGTTTGACGGCCCATCCGCAGCATTGTTCTCGAATGCTCTGGACTCGGCCATAGTCACTGGTGAAGAGGCAAGCTGCATCACATTCTCCCCTGATGTGGACGGAAGAGGAAGGGAGTTCTGGAGCCACAACAGGCTCAGGCTCATAGCCCAGAAGGTCGGGCTTGACGTCTTCTATCTGAACATCGAAGACATAACGGAGAGGGTCAGGCTCTCCAGAAGGAACCAGAATCTTCTGAAGGCCATAGAGGAGAGGGAGGACATCTTCATGAATGCAGCCGAGCAGGTGAACATGTTCTTCTGGAAGTATGACATAAAGACCAAGGACATGTATCCGTGCTCAAGATGCCAGAAGTACCTGGATCTGCCCAAGCTTGTCAGAAACTACCCGAAGCCTGCCATCGACATGTGCATCTTCCCGGAGGGCGAACACTACATTGACATCATGAAGCGGGTGGACAACGGCGAGGACATTGACGAGGTAATGCCTCTCACCAGCGAACGGGTGCCTTTCAGGGTTCGATACACTGTCAGGCGCGATGCGGATGGTAACCCAAGCGTCGCCTACGCCACCGCCCTGCCTATTGATGATTTTAGTTGAATCGGCTTTACAACATAAAAACAGAATCTTAAAATGAACTCATGCAGAGTTTTTTGATTGATAAGGATGATTCCTCGAGCTTCAGAAGGACTGTCCTTGTTGTCGAGGATGAGCCTGTCAACAGCCAGCTCCTGGGCTTCATTCTGAGTGATGAGTACAATGTCCTCTATGCAGAGAACGGGCAGCAGGCGCTGGACATCCTGAACGCCAATATCGGTCGGATCTCCATGGTTCTGACCGACATCAAGATGCCTGTCATGGACGGTTTCACCTTGATAAGGAGCATCCGTGAGAATGCGGATCTGGGAATGATCCCGATCATGGTCCTCACGTCGGAGACCTCCTTCGAGGAGACCAGCCTCCAGTTGGGTGCCATAGATTTCCTCAGCAAACCATACAAGATGCCCACAATAATAAGGGCCCGTGTCAGGCGTATCATAGAGCTTTCAGAGGGTAGAATGATAATCAAGGCCACCGAAAGGGACCTTCTCACCGGTCTGTACACAAAGGAGTTCTTCTTTGAGTACGCCCAGCGCCTTGCCGGAGCATCCGCTGAACCGGGTCTTGATGCCGTTGTCCTTGACGTGGACAGGTTCCACATCATAAACGAGCTCTACGGCCATAACTCAGGGGATCGGGTTCTGAAGGGAATAGCCGATTCCATATCCGCATATCTCGAGAAACGTACCGGCATATGCTCCAGATACGAGAAGGATGTGTTCTTCATCCTCTGCGAACATTCAGATGACCACAGCGGGCTTGTCGATGTCGTGGAGGCAGGCATGAAGGAAAGCGGAGTTGCTGCCAGGATCGGGGTCAGGGTAGGTGTCTTCCCGTGTGTGTCCGGTGAAGCAGAACTCCAC
>JAFVFA010000196.1 GCA_017475725.1 Spirochaetales bacterium | reverse complement strand
CCTTCCGGACCCTGTCTTCCACAGGAGGAAGCTCATAATGGTTCCGGGTTCCGTTGCAGTCCTTGTTGACTATGTGGACGGACCGGCAAAGGAATGCCACGATTTCAGGCTGATGTACAACTACAATACAACAGATGTGGCCGTTTCAGGTTATAGAACTGACTACATTTCCAAAAACGGAATGAAATTCGTCACTGAATTCGCCTCTGATGTGAAGTTCGAGCCCAGACTTCTCTGTGGAAGCGAGGACCCGAAGGGCGGTTGGATCAGCTACGGCTATCCTGTCAGGGTCCCCACCGGACAGGTCACCATGGCCTATGGAGGCAAGGCCCCGTTCACAGCCGTAACTGTTGTGAAGAGGGCCGGGGACTCAGTCTGTGCCAGGCTTGAGGGTAGGGATGTTATCCTTGAGACTGCCGCAGGGAAGTGGAGAATCAGGAGAAAAGGAGTTGAAAGGCTATGAGATTCGGTCTTTGCACTGACATAAGGAACGTCCTGGAGGTCCAGGAGGTCGGTTTCGATTATATTGACGGCAAGCTCAATCAGTTTGCCCTGTGGTCCCAGGAGGACTTCGACTCGGTGCTTGAGAGGTTCAGGCAGGCCTCAATCAGGATGGAGAGGTGTTCTCTGCTCTTCCCGAAGACCATGGTTGTAATCGGCGAGAGGTACAACGAGGCCGAGATGCGCTCATACCTTGAGACGGCATTCTGCAGGATGGATGCCCTTGGATGCAAGCTGGTCGTCTTCGGTAGCGGGAAGAGCCGCATAGTCCCCGAGGGGATGAGGTGGCAGGATGCCTACAGGCAGCTTGTTGCTGTGACCAGAATCATAGGTGAGATTGCGGCCAAGCATGGGATCTGCGTTGCCATAGAGCCTCTGAACAGGGCCGAGACGAACGTCATCAACAGCCTTGCCGAGGGTGCAGCCCTACAGGCTGATGTTGGCATGCCCAATGTGGGGCTTCTTGCCGACGCCTACCACATGTGGCAGGAGAACGAGGACATGGGCAGGATCATCACGTGCTCTCCGTTCATGCACACACACATTGCGCTGAGGGGAAGCAGGGCCTATCCTGTGGAGGCGAACGATGATGTGAAGGAATTCTTCAGATTGCTTCATCAGGCCGGATACGATGGGACCCTCTCGATTGAGGGCAAGAGCGACGACTGGAAGGCCGACTCCGTCAAGGCCCTGGCGGTCATGAGGGAGCTTGACAGGGCCTGAGGCCTGGAGGTTGGATTATGGATAAGGTGAGAATTGGTATAATCGGTTTCGGTCACATGGGCGCACAGCATTCGAATGCACTGATGGCCAACAAGGTTGACAACGCACAGCTTGCCGCCATTGCTGACATTGACCCGAAGAAGCTTGAGAAGGCAAGGGGCCTTTTCGGTGACAAGGTTGCATATTTCAATTCTGCTGAAGAGCTTATGAACAGCTGCCTTGTGGATGCTGTCATTCCGACCTGTCCGCATTACTGGCATCCGGTCTATGGCGTCTATGCCCTTGAGCATGGGTTGAACTACCTCTGCGAGAAGCCTGCAGGCGTCTACACCAATGCGGTCAAGCGCATGAACGAGGTGGCCGAGAAGTCCGGCAAGGTCTTTGGTGTTATGTTCAATCAGAGGACCAATCCGCTGTACCAGAAGGCCCGTGACCTTGTGCAGGGCGGCGAGCTTGGAAGAATCCTCCATTGCCACTGGCTGATATCGTCATGGTTCAGGCCTCAGTCATACTACGACAACTCCGACTGGAGAGCGACCTGGAAGGGCGAGGGCGGCGGTCTTCTGATGAACCAGAACCCGCACAATCTGGATCTGTGGCAGTGGATCTGCGGCATGCCGTCAAGGGTGAAGGCAACCGTCTACTACGGCAAGTTCAGGAACATCGAGGTTGAGGATGACGTCTATGCACTGATGGAGTATCCTGACGGGCACATTGGTACTTACATCACCACAATCGCAGACGAGCCGGGCTCGAACAGGCTGGAGATATCCGGAACCAGAGGAAAGCTCGTCGTGGAGAACGACGCCATCACCTTCTGGAGGACCAGGGAGGACACCGATGACTTCCAGAAGCGCTTCAAGGGCGAGATCGGGCATCCGGAGATCTGGAAGTGCGAGATCCCTGTGAAGGGGACATACACCTCCCATTGTGGTATAATCAAGAACTTCTGCGACGCAATCCAGAAGGGTACTCCTCTGCTTGCCCCAGGCAGTGACGGCATAAAGAGCCTTGAGATAATCAATGCCATCTTCATGTCATCCTGGACCGGCGGCGACTGGGTGGACCTTCCGATCGATGCGGACAGATATGAGCAGATGCTGAAGGAGAGATGCGGAGGCAGCTTCATCTCCGAATGAGGAGAGAGTGGCGTTCCCGAAATCGGGTCTTTTGCTGTAGAATTCTTGTGAAGGACTTAGGATGACAAGGAAGGATGTAAGAAGGAAGCTATTCTACAACTGGGGTCTCTCGTATCTTCTGATCATGATCATTCCGCTGGTTCTCTTCATTGTTTTCGCCATCACAAGCATTGCTAGCGTAAGGGATTCAGTGGAGAGGGCCAACCGAACCGCTCTTACGTCCATCGGAAACGAGCTGGACTCGGCAATCCTCCAGGTCAATGCCCTTTGCGAGGAGCTCCTGCTCTCAGATTCGTTCCGCAGTCTTGGTTCCATTGGCACCCTTTCGGATCTGGACCCTTACACATTGTATCTGAAGACCCAGGAGCTGAGGCATATGACAAGCAGCAGGTCTTACATAATCGACTGTCTGCTGTTCTCAACCGATCTTGACTGCTACATCTCCACCCAGTACTACGGCAAGCTCTCAAGCATCCACAGGAACGATGTGCTTGATGTCCGGTTGTCAGAGGATCTTGCTGACAAGCTGTTCTGGACCTTCAGGAACTACACATTCATACAGGATGTCTCAATGTATGACACGGGTGAGGCTGCCAAACCGAGGTTCCTTGCCATCAGACCGTTCAGCTATGTCAGGTCCCAGAACATAGGGGACTTCTGTGTCGCTGTTCTTGTCGATGTGTCATCCATAATGTCCAACTCAGAACTTGAATCCTACAATGTCCTGGTATATGACGATGACTCTGAGCAGGTTCTGTTCTCCTACGGGGATGTCTCCGGTTCCGAATCCATCGAGACGAAGCTTGATGAGATGGACTCAGGTGAGGACAGAAGCATCGACGGGACTATGGTGATCTCCACAGACTCGGCCGTAAGCGGCATCAGGTACTTCCTTCTTGTGAAGGAGTCCGTGTACTTCAAGGATCTGAACAATGTGACGCGGATAATGGCCGTGCTTATAGCGGCGGCAATAGTTCTTTCCGGTTTCACCATCTACAGACTGCTGAACCGGAATTGGAACAGGTTCTCCGATGCAGTCAGCGCCTCCGGCACCGACATCTCCTCGATAGAGTCATCCGGAAACCCGTACCAGCCCTTTGTCTCCTCTGTCTCCAAGCTGAAGGCTGAGAACCGGTCCTATGCGTTCACAAGTCTGGTGATGTCTGAGAACACGCCTTCCGTGAGGTCCCTGTCGGAGCTTGGCATTGTGATGACCGGAGACTGGCTTTGCATAGCACTGGCTTCTGGAAGGGAAGGTGACTCTGCCGGCTTTGACGACAAGAATATCATGGATGCGTTATCAAGGCACGGAATCAGCGCATTCCGTTTTGATTCAGGCTATCATCTTTCATTGATTCTGAACTCATCCGAGGCTGCTCTGCAGGGTGCGCAGCAGCTGTTTGACGAAGCGGAGGGGATACTCTACTGTGCGGTTTCGAATCCTGTCATGGAGATATCGGAGCTCCACAAGGCGTATCTGCAGGCCTCGAACATGATGGAATACAGAAGGACCCTTGCCTTGGCCCAGAATGCAGGCGAGGGCTATGCCATCTATCATGCCGCGCTGTCCGAGATACAGGCCAACTACAGCGACACCCAGCTCAATGTCTCGCAGATAGCCTATAATCTCGGTGTCTCGATAGCCTACCTGTCCCGGTGCTTCAAGAAGCACGAGGAGACCAACATATCGGAATATCTGACTGCCTACAGGATATCCAGGGCCAAGCAGTTGCTGTCTGACCCGGAGGAGACGGACCTGTCGGTCAATGATGTCGCCGACAGGTGCGGATTCGGCAGCACCAGGACCTTCATGAGAGTGTTCAAGGCCTCGGAGGGTGTCACCCCCGGACAGTACAAATCCGCTGCGGGGAAATAGACCGCTTCGTTGTATTGAACAAAGCGGTATGCGGGGTTAGCGTTGGCTATATGGAAATTACGGAGGATCAAGATATGGATAGATTCAAGGTGGCGGTCATAGGATGCGGTGCGGTCTCCCGCAACCACGGAAAGGCGCTGAAGAACAACAGCTTCGCGTCTTTGGAATACTGTGTGGACATTGTCCCCGAGAGGGCGCAGGCATTCTCGGAGACCTATGGGGGAAAGCCCCTTACGGACTATAGGGACCTCTACGGCAAGGGTCTGGACGCCGTCCATGTGGTCACACCCCACAACACCCATCCGCAGATAGTCATGGACCTTCTGGACCATGGTCTGAACGTCTTCTGCGAGAAGCCCCTTGCAATCACGCCGGCTGAGGCGAAGATGATGATCCGCAAGAGCGAGGAGACCGGCAAGCTTCTTGGCGTGTGCTTCCAGAACAGGCTGAACAAGGCCACAGTGGAGGCCAAGGAGATCCTGGAGAGCGGCAGATACGGCAAGATCCTCAGCGGAATGGCCCTTGTGACATGGTGCAGAGGGGGAAAGTACTACTCCGAATCGCCGTGGCGCGGAAAATACTCCGGAGAGGGTGGAGGATGCGTGATAAACCAGAGCATCCACACGCTTGACCTTGTGGACTATCTGACTGGTGGAGTGGACAGCCTGTCCGGCTTTGACGGCAAGCTTCGCGACACCGATGACTATGAGGTCGAGGACACCGCAATGGCCCTGATGAGACTGAAGTGCGGTGCAGAGGTTGTGGCCTTCTGCACGAACTGCTAT
>JAFVFA010000195.1 GCA_017475725.1 Spirochaetales bacterium | reverse complement strand
CAGGCTCGTGCAAGTCCTCGATCTGCTACATAGACGGAGAGAACGGGATACTGAGATACCGCGGCTACGACATAGAGGATCTTGTGGAGAACTGCGACTTCATAGAGGTTGCCCACCTGCTGGTCAAGGGCTCTCTGCCGACCGCTTCAGAACGCCGCAACTACCAGGAGCTTCTGAACAAGCATTCGCTTCTGCACTACAACATGAGGAACTTCTTCCGCTCCTATCCACAGGATGCTCACCCCATGTCAATATTGGCTAGTATGGTAGCCTCCTTAAGTGCCTTCTATCCGGAAATGGAGGAGAGAGACCCTGAAGAGACCATCGATTTGACCGTCACCAGACTGATCTCGAAGATGAGAACCATTGCCGCCTTCATCTACAGACAGGCCAATGGACTGGACTTCGTGGAGCCCAAGTGGGAGTATTCCTACTGCGAGAACTTCCTGAACATGATGTTCTACACACCAGTGAACAACTATCATCCTGACCCGAAGCACGTGAAGCTTCTGAACAAGCTGCTCATTCTCCATGGGGACCATGAGCAGAACTGCTCAACCTCTGCAGTGCGCCTTGTAGGGTCTTCCGAGGCGAATCTCTACGCCTCTGTGGCAGCCGGTGTCTGCGCCCTCTGGGGCCCCAAGCACGGCGGTGCGAACCAGGCTGTCATGGCCATGCTGAAGGACATTGTGGACAATGACATCCCTGTTGAGAAGGTCATCGAGAGGGCGAAGGACAAACAGAATCCGTTCGTGCTTTCCGGCTTCGGACACAGGGTCTACAAGACGTTCGACCCAAGGGCCAGAATTGCAAAGAAAATGAATATTGATATGCTCAATTCCGACCATCATTCAGACAGGCTGCTCGATGTAGCCCTGAAGCTTGAGGAGAAGGCGCTCAACGACGACTACTTCATCGAGAGGCATCTGTATCCGAACATAGACTTCTACACGGGGATCATGTTCCACATGATGGGCTTCCCGCAGCAGATGTTCACTGTCCTGTTCGCCATGGGAAGGACTCCGGGCTGGATAGCCCACTGGCTTGAGTGGAGACATGATGAGTACCAGAAGCTTGGCCGCCCCAGACAGGTGTATGTCGGGCCTCAGGGCAGGAAGGTCATCCCTTTGAGCGAAAGGTAGCCGGTGAATATGGTCCATAAGGAAAACCCCAGAGACGGAAACGGCTCTGGGGTTCTTTTCTGTACCGGCTCTTGTCAGACGCCCTGGTTCCTTCCGCAGCAGTTCTTGTACTTCTTTCCGCTGCCGCACGGGCATGGGTCGTTCCTGCCCACCTTCGGGGTTGATCTGACCACCTGGATGGATGATGTTGCACCGGCGTTGGCTGACTCCCTGGCGACCTGCTGCTGCCTGGCTGCCATGTTGGAGAAGCTTGAGCTCTCCCTGTGGGTCTCCATGACCTTCCTTGGGGCGTTGACCGGACGGGTGGGGCCCTCGATCCTGATCTGGACCCTGATGAGTGTCTTGGCCACCGAGGTCTTGATCTGGTCTATCATCTTGTCGAAGATGTCATAGCCCTCAAGCTTGTACTCGACAAGCGGGTTCTTCTGTGCATAGGAACGCAGTGAGACGGAGTCCCTGAGATCCTCCAGCTCCTCCAGATGGTTCTGCCATCTTGTGTCTATCTGCCTCAGGTAGATCTGACGTATGAAGTTGGAGAAGACCTCAGGTCCGACGATAGCAACTTTGCCATCTATGATGGCCTTGATTGAATCCTTTATCTTGATTCCAAGGTCATCTGCAGGCAATGAGGCATCGTCTTTGTCAGGTGTGTAGTCCAGGCCAATTGTGTCCAGAAGGCTCTGGTGAAGGGCTGAGACGTTGCGCTCGCCGTTCTTTGCAGGCGGGTTCTGCTCTATGCAGAAGTCCACATATTCGTTGCAGGCGTTGATGGCTCTGGCGATTATGTTCTGGTCAACCAGGATCTCGTCACGCTGGGAGTAGATGAAGTTCCTCTGCTCGTTCAGCACATCGTCGTATTCCAGGAGCCTCTTTCGGATGTCGAAGTTCCTCTCCTCGACACGCTTCTGCGCGCTCTCGATGACCCTTGAGACCATGCCGTGCTCGATGGGCTCTCCGGTGTTCATTCCCAGACGTCCGACTATGGCCTTCAGGTTGTCCCTTGCGAACAGCCTGAGCAGAGTGTCGTCGAAACTGACGTAGAATCTTGACGTTCCTGGGTCTCCCTGCCTTCCGCTTCTTCCGCGCAGCTGGTTGTCTATTCGCCTTGACTCATGGCGCTCCGTTCCAAGGATGTACAGACCTCCAAGGGCCTTGACCTCCTCGTAGTTGCGTCTCCATTCGTCCTTTGTCTTCTCCCTTGCAGCCTTGAGCTCCTCTTCCGTGGCCTCGGATCCGCAGATCCTTCTTGCAAGTGCGTCAGGTGAGCCTCCGAGCTTGATGTCGGTTCCGCGGCCTGCCAGGTTGGTGGCCACTGTGACGGCCCCCTTGGCTCAGGCGTTCTCGATTATGGTTGCCTCTCTGGCGTGGTTCTTGGCGTTCAGGACCTCGTGCGGGATGCCCATCTTCCTGAGCAGGGCTGAGATCAGCTCGGATTTCTCGATGGAGACCGTGCCCACCAGAATCGGCTGGCCTGTGGCATGCACCCTGGCTATCTCGTTGCAGATGGCCTGGTACTTGAACTTGTCGTTGAGGAAGACAAGGTCGTCCATGTCCTTCCTGATGACGGGGAGGTGGGTGGGGATGACAACGACGTCCAGCTTGTAGATCTCCTGGAACTCCGTGGCCTCAGTGTCTGCGGTTCCGGTCATGCCCGAGAGCTTGTCGTACATCCTGAAGAAGTTCTGGAACGTGATGGTTGCAAGCGTCCTGTTCTTGCCTAGGATCCTGATGTGCTCCTTGGCTTCGATTGCCTGGTGGAGACCGTCGGAGTATCTGCGGCCGTGGAGGATTCGTCCCGTGAACTCGTCGACTATCTGGATCTGGTTGTCTGCTATGACGTAGTCAGTGTCCCTCTTGTAGAGGTGTCTGGCGACCATGGCCTGGGTCACATAGTGGATGTACTCGAAGTTCTCGTCGTCGTACAGGGAGCCCTGGATTATGCCGAAGCGCTTCAGAAGCTCCTCCATGTGGACCATTCCCTCCTTGGTGAAGCTGACGCGCCGTGACTTCTCATCCAGCATGTAGTCCCCGTCCGGCTCCAGCTTGGCGCCTTCCTCGAACCTGGCGAACGCGGAGACCACAGGGTACTCTCCTGTCTCCGGGTCCTTCTCGCACTCCTTGAAATACTGTGTTATCTTCTCCGCGTTGCGGGCATACTCGGTGTCATCGTCCGCCTGTCCCGAGATTATCAGCGGGGTTCTGGCCTCGTCTATGAGGATGGAGTCGATCTCGTCGATTATGCAGTAGTGGTGCTTCGGCTGGATCTTGTCCTGCTGTCGGAGTTTCATGTTGTCACGGAGGTAGTCGAAGCCGAACTCGTTGTTGGTTCCGTATGTGATGTCGCAGCTGTATGCCTGCCTTCTGCGCTCGTTGTCCATTGTGGAGACGATTGCGCCTACGGTCAGACCAAGGAAGGAGTAGATCGGACCCATCCATTCCGCGTCTCGCTGTGCAAGGTAGTCGTTGACCGTAATGACGTGGACACCCTGTCCCTCAAGGGCATTAAGATAGCCTGCAGGGACACTGGTGAGTGTTTTTCCTTCACCAGTCTTCAATTCCAGGATCTTGCCTTCATGGAGAACTATGGCTCCCATTATCTGCACATCGTAGTGGCGCTCACCCAGGACCCTGAACGATGCCTCACGCACAAGGGCATAGGCCTCAGGCAGAATCTGGTCCAGGGTCTCCCCGGCCTTCAGACGCTCCCTGAATCTCTGTGTCTGGAGAGGGAAGTCCTCGTCCTTGAGGCTCTTTGCCCATGGCTCGTAGGAGTTGACCTTCTCAACGATAGGCCTGAGATGCTTCAGGTCCTTGTCTTTCTTGCTTCCGAATATGGCGGTGATTATGCTCATGTCCCCAATTATATGAAAAAAAGTTCAAACCGAATAGATGCACATTGGATGCACATGAGAATTGGCTTTCAGCCAATAAATGTGTATAATTGACACGGTGTGGAATTTTAACGCAGTTCCATGAAAGAGAGGGTTCATGCAGTATCTGACGACACTGGATTACATTCTTTTCGTTCTGTTCATGATAGGTGGCATCTGGGGAGCCATCAAGGGCTTCATGGAGGAGGTCTCGACCAAGTTCGGGTACATCGTCGGCTTCATAGTGGCTCTGATGTTCACGCATCTGCTGGTGCCCGTCTTCTCTGACAAGGTGGGTTTGCCTGTGTGGGTTGCGGCCCTTGCGTCCTACTTCATCCTCTTCATGGTCGGCTATCTGATAATGAAGGCTCTGGGTGGGATTCTCTCCAACATAACGGACACCGTGCATCTGACAGTGGTGGACCATCTTCTGGGCTTTGTCCTGGGGCTTGTTGAGGCCTTTGTGATGCTTGCGGCTATCGAGTACATTATGGGTTTCCAGAATCTGTTCAATCTGCAGCACCTGTTTGAGGAGAGCCTGTTCTCCAGCAAGCTGATCATACCGTTCGCTGAGGCCTGCGCCTCAACGATCAAGGGCATCATATGATGCCGGTTCTTGGTGGTCTTGACAGGACCCAGCCTGAGGTCTGCGCCCAGCTGCAGGGTCTGACCGCATCCGGAGGGGCCTCTTTCCCCAATGCTCTGCTTTTCTCGGGTGAACCTTGCACGGGGCGCATGTTCGCGGCAAGGCAGATATGCCAGGCGCTGGACATACCCGCTGAGAACGTGGTCATAGTCTCTGACAGGAACCACGCATACAGGATAAACACCGCCCTGGCCCTTTTCAGGAAGCACAAGAACAACAGCTCAAGGAGCTTCCTGAAGGAGAACATCTCCATTCTGCTCCAGCAGTACCATGGTGCCCTTTTCGATGGCCAGAGCACCACTGCCGGAAAGAAGAAGTTCTCAGATGCTGCAGAGGTTACGGAGCTGCTTCTGGACCTTGACGGTGCCGACGAGAAGAGCGCTGACAGGGTGGCGGACAAGCTGGAGAAGGCCCTTTCGCCGTTCCTGTCATCGAACAGGACGTCCGCAATCTCCATCGGGCAGGTTAGGGCGATACGCGACTGGTGCGCGACATCGTCCATGGACGGAGTGCAGAAGTTCGTCATAATCGAGGGGCTGGAGAACGCGACGGATGGTGCTGTGAACGCCCTTCTGAAGACTCTGGAGGAGCCGCCGGCCGGAAGCCACTTCATCCTGATATCGGCCAATGCGGGGAAGATCCCGGCAACCATCCTGAGCCGTGTGCGCAAGTTCCGCTTCAAGGACTTCGGCATGGAGGAGAAGAGGTATGTCCTGGGCACCCTGTTCGTTGACCCTGGCAGGTACAACAGCCTTGAGGAGTTCTTCCTTGAGGGGAGCGGAATAGACGACAGGCTGCTTCTGGATTCTGCCAAGGCACTCGTGTCCAGGAATCCGATGGACATGCCGGCACTTGTCGCCGAGCTTGAGAGGAACCAGGGCTGGGACCGCTTCTTCGAGCACGTTGTCAACGAGATCGGCGACGCCTTCATGGAGGGGCGCATAGAGCAGAGAAGGGCACAGTACATCCTTGACTCCGTCAACGACGCCGTCCTCAAGGGAAGGACCTTCAACCAGACGAAGCGCCTGACGTTCGACTTTGTGGTGTACAGGGTCCAGGAGGTCATAAGATGAGCCAGTTTGTGAAGAAGGCTTCAAGCAAGATAGAGAAGCTGTCTCCGGAGGAGATAGTCAGGATAATCGAGACCCAGAACTATGAGCTCAAGGTCAGGAACGTTGCACTTGACAATTCGTTCCAGGGACATCTGCTTGTGGATTCAAACGGGACGATCCTGTACATGAACGAGGGTCTTGGAGGCCTGGTCCCCATAGCTGCACGCAAGAAGTACTCCGGAGTCAACGTCTCCAGGGTCATATCTCACTCCGAGATCCTGGAGTACGTGAACGGCTTCCTGGGTTCCGGGAAGGAGACCGCGTCGGAGTTCTTCGAGGTGGATTCCGGCATGGACGAGCCGCGGTCCATAAGCTGCTATGCAAGCAGGGTGAGCGACCCTCCGTGCTGCAACTTCCTGTTCAGGGATCTGACCTTCTTCAACCGATTCAAGGACGAGTTCCGCAGAAACGAGAGCCTTGCCCAGATGACGACCATGGCCGCGAGCGTGGCCCACGAGATCAAGAACCCTCTGGCTTCAATTTCAATCTATCTCCAGCTGATGGAGAAGATGATGGAGAAGAACGGATCGATGTCACTTGAGGACTCGAAGCAGTATCTGGACATCATCAACGAGGAGGTCGAGAGGATAAACAAGATAGCTGTGGACTTCCTGTTTGCGGTGAAGCCCATGAAGGTGAATCTGAACATCTGCAACATCAACGACATTG
>JAFVFA010000005.1 GCA_017475725.1 Spirochaetales bacterium | reverse complement strand
CTGCCAGCGTGTTCCTGATCAGGTTCTACAACAAGAGACTGGACATCGTGTACCAGTGGTTCTTCTCCAGCATAACCTGTGCGGGAGTGACGATAGTGTTCATGATCATCAACGAGGCGTCCTTCACGATGATCTTCACCGTGCTGCTCGGAACGCTGATAAACGTCTCAATCGCCTACATCCTGCTTGCGGTGCTGCTGCCTCTGGCAGAGAAGCTCTTCAACCTTCCGACGATCTTCAGGCTGAACGAGCTTGCCTACGGCGAGAGCCCGATCCTGACAAGGCTCTCCCAGGCTGCCCCGGGAACCTACAGCCACTCCATGGCGGTTGCGGACCTGGCGGAGGTAGGGGCCAAGGCCATCGGTGCGAACCCTCTGCTTGCAAGGGTCGGCGGAATGTACCACGACATCGGCAAGATCGAGCATCCGGAGTACTTCATCGAGAACCAGAACGGAGTGAACAAGCACGATGACATAAGCCCGTCGCTCTCCGTTGCCATCATAAAGAGCCACGTCAAGGTCGGTTCCGACAAGGGTAGGGAGATAGGTCTTCCGATCGAGATCGTCAAGATAATCGGAAGCCACCATGGCAACGACATCATAGCCTACTTCTACAACGAGGCTCTGAAGACACAGGCAGCATCGAATGACGACAAGGGTGAGACGGTCAAGGCGTCCGACTATTCGTACAATGCTGAGATACCTGATTTCCGCGAGTGCGGAATAGTCATGCTGGCAGACAGCATAGAGGCCGCAAGCCGCACCGTCACACCGAATGCGTCAAAGTATGCCAAGCTGATCGACTCCATCTTCATGGCGAAGATCGAGCGTGGCCAGCTTGACAACAGCGGTCTGACGCTGAATGACATCAAGACCCTGTCCGAGTCATTCGTCAAGGCACTTGTGGCACGCAACCATTCCAGAATCGAATATCCTGATGAGGACTGACATGAACACGATCGACATCTCATATGACAACGATGCATACAGAAAGCTTGCCCCGCGCAAGTTCACTCTCGACTATCTTAAGAAGGTCCTTGCCGAGCTCGGACTGGACAATGTCGAGTTCTCCGTGTCCTTCATTGGTGAGGACCACATGCACCAGATGAACCATGAATACCGCGACATTGATGACAGCACGGACATCCTGAGCTTCGCTGCAGAGGATGATGACGGCTTCGGATTCGTCAGCGCCGGCCGCAGGAGAAGGGTCCTTGGTGACATGCTCATCTGCCCGGAGGTCCTTGCAAGGAATGCGCAGTCGTTCGGTGTGTCGGAGAATGAGGAGCTCAGGCGCCTTCTTATCCATGGCGTCCTTCACCTGTCCGGTGAGAACCACCAGACGAACGACCCGTCAGAGCCTATGCTGGTCAGGCAGGAGTCAATACTGGTCAAGCTTGGTTGACGGTTACTCAGAGCTTGGTCTGTGCCTGAAGGCCCTGTTCGAGGGATGTGATGGCAAATTCGAGCACCGATGATATCTGGTAGAACTTGGGGTTCACCGAGGCTATGAAAACCAGATATTTGGGATTGTCATCGGAGAGCTTCGCAAGAACGGACGAGTTCCCGTCCGGATTGTCCACCATATCCTTCACCTTGCCGAAATCCACTGTGAAATCCCCATTGAGCTTTAAATCCGTCACAATGGCATCGGTGTCATGCTGGACTACCTTGCTGATCGGGTTGATGGAGCTGACCCTGACGTCCGGTCTGGAGATGGAGCTTACAAGCGTCTTGTTGACCTTCATCGAATCGCTGATGCCGGAGGCGTCGTTCAGGTTGTAGAACGGGTAGGTGGTCGATGCCAGAAGGTCGCCTGACTGGATGTCCAGGATGAAGGCTACGGAGTACTCGGGCCTCTGCATCTCGTAGACCTGCTGCACCGTCAGATCAAGAAGGTACTGGATGTCCAGGTCGATGGTCAGATAGACGTCGTTCCCGTATGTGGTGGACTGTCCGTAGGCCGGATTGGGGGAGAGCACCTTGTTGTACACGCTCTCCGTCTCCTGTATGAGCTGTGCGGCATGGAAGGCGGCCGGGTATGTTCTGGTGTACTCCTTGCGCACGGCAAGGACATCAGCCGGAACACCGTTCCTCTCCAGATCTGCATTGATGGCGTCAATGGCATCGGCCTTCACGGCCCGCCTGACCAGGGTGGAGGAACTGTCCTTTGAGATGAGGGACAGGATCTCGCCTGGGGTGCTGCCTAGGTGGACTGCAAGGATCTGGGCCACGACGTCGTTGTAATCTGAGCTGCTGACGTAGATGTTGTTCTCGGGAACCTCCATGGCCAGGGCTCGTCCGTTGCGGTCATAGATTGTGCCGCGCACAACCTGGCTTGCAACATCAGGGTTCACATATCGGCCCGCACGGACTCCGTCGGAGACCATGAGCAACGCCAAGCCCACCACGAGAGCTGCTATTGAGAGCAGAGTCAGGACAAGCAATGCAGTTGAAATGTTCCCTTTACTCGTTGAAGAACCCATGTTTTGATATTATAATTGTCTCGTTGCTTTACACAAGAGGTGTTTGTTTTGGCTCGTCCAAGAAATTATGACGATTTGAATGACAACAAGGTCTCAAGGGGTGGAAACGCCTCCACAAAGATAATTCTGGCTGTGATCATCCTCTCCGTTCTTCTCAGCGTGGTGGCTGTTCTTGTCTGGGTGAAGATTCTCGAGACCCAGGATGCGATGTCAAACGATGCAAACGCCACCAGAACAACGACTGTGACGAACAACGGGAACAGCCCTGTGTCCGGTGCCAATTCTGCAGACAAGGTGGAATCTGGCGCAGAGACCGTTGCTGAGGCCAAGGTGGTCGAGGTTCCGGAGACACCTGTCCAGGAGGTCTCGGCAACCGAGGAACCGTCCTCTGCTGAGGAGAATCCGATCATGTCGATCGATGATGCCCTCTCCGCATTGGAGTCCTCGGCATCCGCATCATCGGGCAACACTAACTATCTGTCATCGTCGGACTACGGCAAGGCCGATGCCGATGAGGCTGACCTCTCGGAGCAGAGCGTGGAGATGAAGAAGCCCACAATCGCGCAGAACCTCCAGCTCAGCAGACAGTCCTCGTTCTCGAAGGACATGGTCAAGTACCAGGAGTACACAATCCAGGCCGGGGACACGCTGAACACCATAGCGGAGCATTTCGGTCTGAGTCTGCAGACGATTGTCTCAGTGAACCAGATAACAAGCGCAGCCTCCCTCTGGATAGGAAGCGCCCTTCAGATACCGGACAGGGACGGCTCCCTGTACATAGTGAAGGAGGGGGATACCCTTCTTTCAATCACCCAGCAGTACGGGCTTGCGATGAACGCGAAGACCCTCGGGGAGGTGAACGGACTGATGGACGACAAGCTTGTCGTGGGGCAGAAGATCTTCATCCCATATGAGACGATGGAGGCTTCAGGGACCTTGACGGCCTCTTCCGATGTGGATTTCGACATGCCTGCCGAGAATGCGACCACTGTTGGCATCTACAACCAGAAGGTCGTCAATCCTGTGAACGACAACTCCATGCAGCTGGACGGGATCCTTCTGCAGGCCGCTGACGGAACCCCTGTCTGCGCCTCGGAGGCAGGCACTGTCATCGACAAGGGCTTCAACGAGAACGGTTCAGGCTTTGTGAAGCTGATGCATTCCAATGGCTACACGACCTATTACGACTATCTTGCGAACATCCTTGTTGAGACCACAGACAAGGTGGAGAAGGGGCAGCAGATAGGTTCCTTCGGGGAGGGCATGACCAACACGGCAGTCCCTGTGGTGTTCTTCCAGATCAAGCAGGGCGGAATCCCGTTCGACCCGGAGTCGTTCTTCGATTGACAATCTATTGAGACAAAAAGAATTCCCAGCCCTCTCGAGCTGGGATCATTATTCTGGTTAGGCTGTGTTCAGAGCTGCTTGGCGGATGAGTTCTCGATCTCGCTTGCACTCATGTCAATCTGGTAGAGCAGGCTGTCGTAGGTTCCGGCTATGAACACATTGTCTGTTGCGGTCTTCTTGACGTTAGTGACCTCTGTGGTTCTGATGTCTGTTGCGAAGCCTGTGCTCAGCGGTTTGACCGAGATGCCTGTGGCCGCAGTATCGGTGACATCTATGATGTCGAAGTAGTTTCTGCACTTGATTGCCATGTAGGTCTTGGAATCGTTTGTGAAGCAGAAGGATGCCGCCTGTGATGCATATGCATACGGGATGGATGAACTGAGCTGGAACCATTTGTCCCCGACCCCTGCTGATGTGAACTGGTAGCCGTTGAAGACAGACTTGCTGCTGTCATAGGAGATCAGGACATAGGTGGAATCGCTCAGTGGCTGGAAGCCCACATATGTGGTGCTGGAGCCTTCCACATCGCTTATTATGGCTGAGCCATCCTTGATCACATAGTGCTTGTAGGCGTTCGAGCTGTCCTTGACGCTGAAGAATGCGTATTCCTCGGTCTCAAGATAATACTGAACCTTGACATCAGGAACCACGGATGTGGCAGATGGGCTGTAGTAGATGCCGCTCTCGTTGAAGAACACACCGTTGACAAGAAGCCCGGTGTAGTTGCTGTCGTTTATAGGGGAGCCTATCGCATAGTCGTCGGCTGCTGTGCACTCGTGGATCTGGGCCTTAAGCGTTGATCTGTCCTGGAGCAGGATCAGGATGTTTCCGGTGCTCTCGTCAAGGCTTGCGTTTCTGATGATCTTGCTGCTGGAGTTCGCTATCAGAGGGCTGGACGAACCGTTCCTGTAGACACCATCGTCCGCAAGGTAGTAATGCTCGTCACCATAGGTGCCGAGATAGGAGATCATGACAACGTCCTTGCTCTCTGTGGAGGAGGCGACTTCGGAGTAGATTCCGTCAGTGGCATCGATGTTGCAGGCGCAGAGGGCGATGGCGACTATGGCAATCGCAATAAGAATAGTTGCATTTCTCTTCATTCCGTTCCTCCTCAGTGTCTGTAAGAGAGTGCCAGTGTGACCGGCAGAAGTCCGCAGAAGGCGCTGGCGTCATGCTTGTTGCTGTTCCTTGTGTAGAACTCCATTGTGGCCATGATGCCCGTTTCCAGTCCAAGACCCCAGTTCTCGTTGAAGAAGATGGTTGGGGTGATGGTTACTGATGCATATGGGGAGAAGAACCGGCCCTCGTCGTAGCGAATGAAGGCGCCGCCGAGGTTGAGTGATGCCGCCAGGTCGAACCTTCCGGTCTGGACCGGGACGAAGGTCAGCTTTGCCGTGAGCGGGACTGTGGTCATTATCTTGTTGCTTCTTGAGTAGTTGAAGACGTAGCCGAGCTCGCCGCCAAGTGCAAGGCGCTCATTGATGTAGCCCTGGTATGCTATTGAGGCCACACCACCGAGTCTCAGGTGGGTGTCCCAGAACGTGACTGTGCCTCTGTCCGGATCGTTGTAGAATGAGATGAATCCGGGGAAATCGACGCCTGCCCTGATGGAGAAGACCTGGTCCCCCTTGAAGTAGTACGTTGACTTGGCCACTGCAGGTGCGGCGGCAAGCAGAACAAGTACAACCAGTGCAATGATGAATTTCTTGCTTGATTTCATGCTATGCGTTACCTCTTGTACGGGAATAATAGCAATTCGCGCGGATTTATGATAGTGCGCACGCGAATCAATGAGTAAACACACATCAATAGCAATTTGTTACTTAAGGTTGTATAATCTTGCTTGCAGAGGAGGCTACATGGTCGTTCTATCCGGAAAGGAGCTCAGCTCCATAGTCAAAGCACAGGTCGCCGCCGGAACCGGCGTGTTCGAGAGGCGTTTCTCAAGACGTCCATGTCTTGCCGTGGTCCTTGTTGGTGACAATCCCGCAAGCCTGACCTATGTGCGGAACAAGCAGAAGGGATGCCAGGAGGTAGGCTTCGACTACCGTGACTGCAGCTTCCCCGGAGACATCTCGCAGGAGACCCTGCTTGGATGCATAGCCGAGCTGAACGCGGATCCGTCGGTGGACGGGATCCTTGTGCAGATGCCGCTTCCGGGACATCTGGATGAGCTGGCCGTAACGGACGCCATCCTGCCGGAGAAGGACGTGGATGGGTTCCACCCTGTGAACATCGGGCGTCTGCTGCTTGGTCAGAGGTCAATGATAGCCTGTACTCCCAAGGGTATACTGAAAATACTTGATTACTACAATATTGAGACCTCCGGAAAGGATGTCTGCATAATGGGCAGAAGCAACATT
>JAFVFA010000194.1 GCA_017475725.1 Spirochaetales bacterium | reverse complement strand
CTGGTCGATGGTCTGATCAAGGACAAGAAGCTCATAATCAAGGACATCAAGGGCATAGAGAACTTCAAGAACCTCAAGTCCGGTGCCCTGATCACATGCAACCACTTCAACGCCTTCGACAGCTTCGCAATCCAGCTCGCCTACGAGGCCGCAGACCAGCCAGACAGGACATTCTACAGGGTCATAAGGGAAGGCAACTACACCAACTTCCCAGGTTTCTACGGCTTCCTGATGAGACACTGCAACACCCTGCCCCTCTCATCTAACCTCGAGACCATGAAGAAGTTCTACGATGCCACAATCAAGCTTCTGAAGGATGGACACTTCGTGCTTGTCTATCCGGAGCAGAGCATGTGGTGGAACTACAGAAAGCCCAAGCCCCTCAAGCGCGGCGCCTACGTGTTCGCCTGCAAGGCCGACGTCCCGGTCCTGCCCTGCTTCATAACCATGCAGGATTCGGAGCTTCTGGACGAGACAGGCTTCCCTGTCCAGGAATACACCATCCACGTGTCAGAGCCGATCTTCCCAAATAAGGATCTGAAGTACAGGGACCGTGTCGATGACCTGATGCAGCGCAACTCGGAGATCTGGAAGAACATCTACGAGAGGGAGTACCAGACCAAGCTGGAGTACCTGAACATACCGCAGCTCGACTGAGAATATAGTTGCGGGGATGTTCCTCTGCAATTGTCCCTTGGGGGTACAGAAGTCATTTTCACTGCGTTTGTACCCCCAGAAGAGTGGATTCTGGGGGTACGGATGGCTCTTTTGCCCTGATTGTACCCCCAAAGTGGCTTGTTCAGAGGGTACAAATGAGCTTTTTCCAAGGTTTGTACCCCCAGCAACCTTGTCCTGATCAAAGACCAACACCCAACAAATACCTCTTGCAGTATTACATTGACATTGCATATACATCATATATACTAAGCATATAAGGAGTATACAATGTCAAGCGTGAATATGTGCATAAGGGTTGACTCGGATTTAAAGCAACAGGCCGAATCTGTTCTATCGCAGCTTGGAATGACAATGAGTGGAACAATCAACATGTTCCTCACTCAGATTGTCAGAGAAAAGGCAGTCCCTCTGAACCTGTCCCTTTCACCACAGGACAAGGCCGCTCTGGATGATATCGTTCACTCACGGTCAGAAAGAGCCAATGGATTCAGAGGATACGATGCAGACTCAGTCTTGAATGAGATGGATGATATCATCAGCGTAGCGGAAAGAGCACCTGAATATGGCACAATACAAGGTAAAGATTGGAAGTAGGGCCAGAGACCATCTTCTTAAACACACAGCTTTCATTTCCAAAGTAAGCCCAAATGCCGCAAAACAATTCAGGGATGATTTCTCTGACATCGTCAAGCGGCTCAAGGACAATCCATTCCAATTCCCAATGCACCAGAAATTGAATGCTTTGAACCTGTATCACAGGGAAGCGTTCTTCAATGGTCGGTACAAAGCCCTGTTCACCGTAGAAGAATCAGAAGTGTTTATAGATACGATAGCTGACTGCAGGCAGAAACCAGAACCCTGATTACACAGTCCTTATGTCCAGGCTCTCGGAGACCGGCTCCATTATGGCCCTGACCTGGTCCTCAGTGGCGTTCTCCAGCTTGCAGGTCAGGATCCTCTTGGACTCGACCGGTCCCTCCATGGTCCCAAGTGAGATGATGTTAATCCCCTCGGCCGTGAACTTGTCGGACAGACCGGCAACAACGCCAACCTTGTCCTCGACAAGGGCCTCAACGCGGATGCCGGGATGCTTTGCGCCCAGCATCTCAAGGAGGATCTTGAAGAGATCGCTCTTGGAGACTATTCCGGCCAGATAGCCGTCGTCCATGACGGGAAGGCATGAGAGGTCGTTGTCGACCATCAGCTTCACGGCCTCCTCTATTGTGGTCTCCTTTGTGATCGTCACAGGGTTGCGGCTCATGATGTTCTTAACCTTAAGTCTTGAAAGGAGATAGTTAATCTCGTATGTACTCAGAGTAGACGCCGGTGATGGGGCCGCAAGGAGAATGTCCTTCTCCGAGATGACGCCAACAAGATGCTTGTCATCGTCCAGGACAGGCAGTCTGTGGACCTTCTCGGACTTCATCTTGGCGGACGCATCAGAGATGCTCATGTCCGGACTTGCGGTGGCGGGGTTCTTCTTCATTCTATCCACAATGATCATTTGGTTCCTCCAATTGGCAACTAGATTGTACCACGGTTTCAGGCGCCGAGATATGCCTTCTTGATATCAGGGTCGGAGATGAGCTCACTGCCCTTTCCTGTCTTGACTATCTTGCCCGTCTCAAGGACGTAGGCCCTGTCCGCGATCGACAGGGCTGCCTGGGCGTTCTGCTCCACAAGCAGGATGGTCGATCCGGCCTTGTGCAGGTCTGAGATGATCTCGAAGATCAGGTCCACCAGAAGGGGCGCAAGCCCCATTGACGGCTCATCCAGCATGATGAGCTTCGGCTTGGCCATCAGCGCCCTTCCCATCGCAAGCATCTGCTGCTCTCCGCCGGAGAGGGTTCCGCCGATCTGGGTTCTTCTCTCCTTGAGCCTCGGGAAAAGCTCATAGACCTGCTCCATGCTATTCCTTATCTCCGACTTGGGCCTTGTGTAGGCACCCATCTCAAGGTTCTCCTCAACAGTAAGGCCAAGGAAGATGCGCCTGCCCTCTGGGACCATCACTAGCCCTTCGGCCACAATCCTGTTCGGCGCCGTCTTGGCTATAGAGGAGCCAAGGAACTCGATGTCACCAGTCTTTGAGCGGAGCAGGCCGGAGATTGTGTTGAGAGTCGTGGACTTCCCTGCCCCGTTGGCACCGATCAGGGTGACTATCTCCCCTTCATCGACGTTGAACGAGATGTCGGAGATGGCATGTATCGCACCGTAGAACACGTTTATGTCTTTGACGTTAAGTATCGTTCCCATTCTCAGTCCCTCTGCTTTCCAAGATAGGCCTCTATGACCACAGGGTCCTTCTGTATCTGCTCAGGAGTGCCCTGGGCAATCACCTGGCCGAAGTTGAGGACCGTGATCCTCTCGCAGATGCCCATGACAAGGCTCATGTCATGCTCGATCAGGAGAATCGCAATGTGGAAACGGTCCCTGATCTTCCCTATGGTCTCCATCAGGTTCTCCGTCTCTGCAGGGTTCATTCCGGCTGCAGGCTCGTCCAGAAGCAGGAGCTTCGGGTTGGTTGCAAGGGCCCTGATTATCTCGAGCCTTCTCTGTGATCCGTAAGGAAGGTTCCCTGCGTTCTCATAGGCAAGGTCCTCCATGTTGAACACATGCAGAAGGTCCAGAGCCTTCTTCCTGGCCTCCTTCTCCTCCTTCCAGTACCTTGGAAGTCTTAGCATGGCCTCAAGGACGCTGTACTTCATCTTCGTGTTGAAGCTGTTAGTGACGTTGTCCAGGACGCTCATGTCCTTGAACAGCCTGATGTTCTGGAAGGTCCTGGCTATTCCGGCATGGCTTCTTGCAATTGTGCTCATGCCGGCAAGGTCCTTGTCGCAGAGCGTTATCACTCCGCTTGTGGGCACGTAGACGCCTGTCAGAAGGTTGAAGACGGTTGTCTTGCCCGCGCCGTTCGGTCCGATGAGACCGGCTATCTCGTTCTCGTTCACCTCGATGTTGAAGTCGCTTACGGCGGCAAGGCCTCCGAATACCACGCGAAGGTGCTCGCATTTCAGCACGTTGCTCATCCCTGCACCTCCTTTCTGGACTTTCCTCCGAACCTGATCCTGTCGATGATCCTTTCAAGGGTGTCGCCCATCGAGAAGTCGTAGGTCCCCATCAGCCCCTTCGGTCTGAAGAGCATCATCAGGACCAGAGCAAGCGAATAGACGACCATTCTGTAGTCGCTGAAGGACCTCAGAAGCTCCGGCAAGGCCGTCAGGACCACAGCGGAGATGATGGAGCCAAGCATGGACCCCATTCCGCCCAGGACCACCATGACAAGGATCTCGATCGACTTCATGAACTTGAAGGTAGATGGATAGAGGGACCCGAGATAGCCTGCATAGAGGCATCCGGCCACTCCGGCCAGCATTGCGGAGAACACGAAGGCAAGCGTCTTGTAGAATGTGGTGTTGATTCCAACGGACTCGGAGGCGATCTCGTTGTCCCTGATTGAAAGCACCGCCCTGCCGTGGCGGCTCTTCATGAACACGTGGATCAGGAAGAGTATCAGCACGGTGAAGACGTACATGACGTTGAAGTTGGTGAACTTCGGAATCCTTGCAAGACCCGAAGCCCCGTAGGTGACCTTGAACCCGAGCACGGAGTCTATGTTGGTCAGCACCACACGGATGATCTCACCGAAACCCAGCGTTATGATTGCAAGGTAGTCACCCTTGAGCCTGAGGGCCGGGATTCCGATCAGCAGACCGAAGAGTCCCGCCACAACAGCGGCAATGACCACCGCAATGATCAGATAAGGTATGACCGCCGCACTGTTGCCTGCCCTGAGCAGGGCTGCGGCAGGAGTCGACTTCATGAATATGGCACCGGAATAGGCACCGACTGCCATGAATCCGGCATGGCCCAGCGGCAGCTGCCCCAGATAGCCGCAGACTATGTTAAGGCTGGTTGCCAGTATGATGTTGATGCCGATTGTGATCATGATTCCACGGTAGTACTCGCCCTTGAGTCCGGATGCGGAGATGACAACCGTCAGAAGCACCCAGAGAACCACGATCAGGGCTGTGTTGATCAGGTATCTGATTGGGGTTGATATCCTTGTTTTCCTCATGACTTCACCTCCATCAGACCTTCTCCTGGATCTTCTTGCCCAGGATTCCCGTAGGCTTGAAGACCAGAACGATTATCAGTATCAGGAACACCGCCGCATCCTTCCACATGGAGAATCCGGCAGCTGCGACCAGTGCTTCAAGCACTCCTATGACGAAGCCTCCGATCATTGCGCCCGGGATGGAGCCTATGCCACCCAGGACGGCTGCTACGAAGGCCTTGATCCCAAGCATGGAACCCATGGTCGGGCTTGCCTGCGGATAGGCGCACAGGTACAGGACTGATCCTATGCCTGCAAGGGCGCTTCCTATGGCGAATGTCATGCTGATGGTCCTGTTCAGGCTGATGCCCATCAGCTGGGCAGCTCCCATGTCCTCGGAGACCGCCCTCATGGCCTTCCCTATCTTGGTCCTGTTGACGACTATGGTCAGGACCACCATGGCGATGACCGAGACCACAATCGTCACGATGGCGGCGTAGCTCACGCTGATGCCGCCCATGGAGATGCTGCCGGTCACCATCGGATCCATGCTCTTCTGGTCGGCACCGAAGACCAGCTGTGCCCCGTTCTCAAGGAGGAAGGACACTCCGATTGCAGTGATCAGGAGGGAGAGTCTGGGGGCGCTTCTCAGCGGCGTGTAGGCGACCTTCTCCACCGTCACTCCCAGAAGTGTGCTGACGCCGACCGCAAGGATGACCGCCACAATCGGCGGCAATGCGAAGCTTGCGATTGCGTAGTACACCATGTAGGCGCCAACCATGATAATGTCCCCATGCGCAAAGTTGAGCAGCTTGATGATTCCGTACACCATGCTGTACCCCAATGCGACAAGGGCATAGACCGAGCCTGTCTGCAAACCGTTTATGAGCTGTGCTATCAGCAATGAGAAAGTCATATATGCAGAATCTCCCAAATCAAAGAAAGGCGCAAGTCACCTTGCGCCAGTTTTTTAGTTTATTTCAGCTGAAAGCATCAGAAGAACTCGTCGAAGAGCTCTGATCCACCGGAAATCTTGATGATTGCAACGGACTTGATGGGATCGTTGGTCTCGTTGAATGTGTAGGAACCTGTGATTCCCTCGAATGCATCCATTCCCTTGATGGCATCGATGACAGCCTGCTTGTACTCAGCCGAACCTGCTGCAAGGCCCTTGGCCTCTGCGGCCTTGAGTCCCTCGGCAAGAAGGAGAGAAGCGTCCCATGCAAGAGGGGCGAACATGTTCGGGACATCCGTTCCGAACTTTGCCTTGTAATCTGCCTCGAACTGGGCGACAGACTCTGTTCCGGGAGCGTAGCCTGACATGTAGACGGTACCCTCAAGGTCAGCTGCTGACGCATAGTCCTTGACTGAACCGAATCCGTCACCGCCGATGACCTTTGCCTTGCATCCGGCAGCTCTGAGGGCTGTGATTGCAAGTCCTGCCTCACCATAGTAGATCGGCATGATCACGACATCCGGATTGGCTGCGGCGATGTTGGTCATCTGTGCCTTGTAGTCCACGTCACCGGTTGCGAAGGCCTCCTTGGCCACGACCTTGATGCCGCAGGCCTCTATCTGGCTCTCGAATCCCTGGACAATGGCCTCTGAGTAGTCAGAACCGTTCTCGTAGAAGATTGCAGCGGTCTTTGCACCGTACTTGGAAGATGCGTACTGGGCCATCTTCTCACCCTGGAACGGATCCAGGAAGCAGGCGCGGAACACGTTTGTCTTGACTTCTGAGTTCGGATCGTCCGGATCCATGACGGTTACCTTCGGAGATGTAGCGGAAGCTGTGATCTGAGGCATGTTGTCATCGTAGGTGACATCGGACAGAGCGACTGTGGCACCTGTGAGGACAGAACCGAAGACAGCGGTTGCACCCTTGGACTTCGCAAGGTTGTATGCATTGACCGTCTCGGTAGGATCAGCCTTGTCATCGTACTCAAGAAGGTTGATCTGCTTTCCGTTGATTCCTCCGGCCGCGTTGAGCTGCTCGAAGAACATCACGACAGAATTGCGAACAGGGACACCGTACATTGCATAGTCACCGGTTGTGTTTCCGATGAATGCGATTGTGATTGTGTCGGAGGATGCGCTTGATGAACTCTCAGCACCACCACCTGCGAACACCGGCATGGCAACTGCAAGAGCAAGGACAAGAGCAAAAAGTAAAGCTTTCTTCATACCTATTATCTCCTCTCAAAAGCGTTGACTTTTTTAATTGCAAAAATTATACATCAAATCAGTATTTTTATGCAACATTCATAAATGAAAAACGAAAAGATTCTGCTGTTGCCGCCATGCATCTGTTAATTGTCACCGAATACTGCTAATATGAGCCTGCAGTTGCGGTTGTCTGACATGCAACACCAATTGCAAGGAGCCCAGCTTGCAGATCACATTGAAGAATCTTGTAAGGTCCTATGACAACGTCCATGCAGTTGAAGGGGTCAGTCTCACAATCCCTACCAACCAGATATTCGGGATCATAGGACTTTCCGGAGCAGGAAAGAGCACACTGGTCAGATTGGTGAGCCTTCTGGAGAAGCCGGACAGCGGAGAGGTCTGGTATGACGACAGACGCGTGGACAACCTTCCGGAGAAGGAGATCATCCAGAGACGCCGCCACATAGGCATGATATTCCAGAACTTCAACCTGTTCTCCTCCAGAACCGCAGGACAGAACGTGGCCTACCCAATGGAGATAAACAGGTACCCGAAGGACCAGATCAGAAGCAGAATCGCCGAACTCATGGAGCTTGTGGGCCTTTCCGACAGGATAGATGCACCCATCTCCACCCTCAGCGGCGGACAGAAGCAGAGGGTTGCCATTGCAAGGGCCCTTG